>NZ_BAAGRO010000020.1:0-259018 GCF_054782915.1 Nocardioides hungaricus
TGAAACCAAAGAGGTCCGAACCCACACCTCATGGGTTCGGACCTCCGGGATGTCCTGAGACATCACAATGGCGGAGGTAGGGGGATTCGAACCCCCGAGGGCTTGCACCCAACCCGCTTTCCAAGCGAGCGCCATAGGCCACTAGGCGATACCTCCGCGGAGGAGGGTACCGGTCGGCGTACGACGCCGTGAAATCGCCCGGACCCGCTTTGGCGCCCCGTGGACGGCTCACTACACTCGGGCCCAACCCCCCGTGTGGCGACACCTCGCCCAACTCCCCCAGGGCCGGAAGGCAGCAAGGGCAAGCGAGCTCTGTCGGGTGCGCGGGGGGCCTTTTCACACCCCGGGAACCTGATGCCTGCGTGCTCCCGGCCTCGTTCGGCGACCGGCGTGCTGCCCGTCGTCCTGCGGGTCCTTCGGCTGTCTCGGACCTGTTTACGGTCCTCCTGGGTGGTAGCCTTTGGCCTCGTGACGACAGTCCCGCTCACCGAGGCCAAGGCCAAGCTCAACGAGCTGGTCCACGAGGCCGTGACGATGAACGAGCACGTCACCATCACCCGTCGTGGCCGGCCGGCCGCGGTACTCGTCTCCATCGATGAGTGGGAGTCGCTGCAGGAGACGCTCTTCTGGCAGTCGGTCCCCGGCATCCATGAGGACCTCGCCGAGGCCCGGCGCGAGCGGGACGAGGGCCGCGGGTACGACGAGGCCCAGGTGCGCTCTGCGTTGGGACTCCCGCCGCGGGGGTGAGCGTCGCCGACGAGGGCTCCGGCGCGACGAGGCGATACCGGGTGCGCCTGAGCTCGACCGCGGTCCGGTCGCTGCGGGCGGTTCCCCCGCGCATCGCGGAGTCGCTGGTGACGTTCGCGTTCGTCGCGCTCGCGGAGAATCCCCGCCGGCGGGGCAAGCCGCTCGGTGCGGACTTCGAGGGCCTGTGGAGTGCGCGCCGCGGCGACTGTCGGGTGATCTACGAGATCGACGACGAGGTCCGCGTCGTCGACGTCGTCCGGATCGCCCACCGGTCCGCGGCCTACCGATCTCAGTAGCGGGACTTCCGGGTGTTGGGGGACGGCTCGCCCGGCCCGCTATCGGGTGTCGGAGCGGGTGGTTAGGGTTCATGCGTGGAGTCACCGCTCGCGCTGTACCGCCGCTACCGGCCGGAGACGTTCGCCGAGGTCATCGGCCAGGCGCACGTCACCGAGCCGCTGCGGGCCGCGCTGGCGCACAACCGGGTCAACCACGCCTACCTCTTCTCCGGCCCGCGCGGCTGCGGCAAGACCACGTCGGCGCGGATCCTGGCGCGGGCGCTCAACTGCGAGCAGGCGCCGATCGCCGACCCGTGCGGGGAGTGCGACAGCTGCCGCGACCTGGCCCGCGGCGGGCCGGGGTCGATCGACGTGATCGAGATCGACGCGGCCTCCCACGGCGGCGTGGACGACGCCCGCGACCTGCGCGAGAAGGCGTTCTTCGCGCCGGTGCGGAGCCGCTACAAGGTCTACATCATCGACGAGGCCCACATGGTCACGACGCAGGGCTTCAACGCCCTGCTCAAGCTCGTCGAGGAGCCGCCGCCGCACCTGCGGTTCATCTTCGCGACCACCGAGCCCGACAAGGTGCTGCCGACGATCCGGTCGCGCACGCACCACTACCCGTTCCGGCTGATCCCGCCGCGGCTGCTGTCGTCGTACCTCTCGGAGCTCTGCGTGAAGGAGGGCGTCTCCATCGAGCCGGCGGCGCTGCCGCTCGTCGTCCGCGCGGGCGCGGGCTCGGCCCGCGACACCCTCAGCGTGCTCGATCAGCTGCTCGGCGGCGCCGGACCGGAGGGCGTGACCCACGGGCTCGCGACCGGGCTGCTCGGCTACACCCCGGACACCCTGCTCGACGAGGTCGTCGACGCGTTCGCGGCCGGCGACGGCTCCGCGGTCTTCGGCGTCGTCGACAAGGTGATCGAGACCGGCCAGGATCCGCGCCGGTTCACCGAGGACCTGCTGCGCCGGCTCCGCGACCTGGTCATCGTCGCCGCCGTCCCCGACGCGCCGGCGACCGGCCTCATCGACGTCTCCGAGGACCAGGGCGAGCGGCTGGTCGCCCAGGCCGCCCGGTTCGGCGCCGCCGAGCTGAGCCGCGCCGCCGACATCACCGCCGTCGGCCTCACCGAGATGCGCGGCGCCACCGCGCCCCGCCTGCTGCTCGAGCTGCTGTGTGCGCGGATCCTGCTGCCCGGCGCCGACGACGGCACCGACGGCGTGCTGGCCCGGTTGGACCGCCTCGAGAAGCGCCTCACGATCAGCGGTACGCCGAGCACGCCGGCCCCTGCGCCGGCGACCGCGCCCGAGCAGGATCGTCCGGCCCCGCCGCCGTCGCGCCCGGCGGCCCCCGAGCCGGAGCCCGAGCAGCCGCCGGTCGTGGTCGAGGCGCCGGAGCCCGAGCCGGAGCCGCCCGCCGGCGGCCTCTCCCTCGTCGACGTCCGCCGGCTGTGGCCCGACATCGTCGAGGCGACCAAGCTCCGCCGCCGACTGGCCTGGATGCACCTCACCCAGAACTGCCAGGTCGTCGGCGTCGACAGCAACACCCTCACGCTCGGCTTCGCCAACGCCGGTGCGCGCGACTCGTTCGTGGCCGGCGGCTGCGACGACGTCCTGCGCCAGGCCGCGGTCGACGTGGTCGGCGCCGCCTGGGAGATCGAGACCATCGTCGACCCGGGCGCCCGGGCCGAGGGCACGCCCACGGTCGCCAAGGCGGCCGTGCCGGAGCCCGCGCCCGAGCCACCACGGCCCGAGGCGGGCGCGGCCGCCCGCGAGGCGATCCAGCAGACCCGCGCGGCCGACGACCCGCGGCCGGAGTCCGGCCCCGACTGGGCCGCGGCCGACGCCGAGGCCCACCCCGAGGACGTCGACGCCGAGCACCAGGGCATGGGCACCGCGGAGCTCCTCCAGCGCGAGCTCGGCGCGCAGATGATCGAGGAGATCCGCCACCAGTGAGAGCCACCAGCGAGAGCCACCAGTGAGAGGTAGTCCATGAGCCAGAACCCCTTCGATGCCCTCGGCGGCGGAGGCCTCGACATGAACGCGCTGCTCCAGCAGGCGCAGCAGATGCAGCAGCAGCTCGAGACCGCCCAGCAGCGGCTCGCCGAGACGATCGTCGACGGCACCGTCGCCGGCGGCGCGGTCACCGTCAGGGTGAGCGGGGTGGGTGAGCTGGTCGGCGTCGACATCAGGGCCGGCGGCTTCGACGGCGACGACCCCGACGACCTCGCGGACCTCGGCGACATGATCGTGGCGGCGTACCGCGACGCGAAGGCGCAGGCCGACGCGCTCGCCGGCGAGGCGCTCGGCCCCCTGGCCGGCGGCGCCCAGGGGATGCCCGGACAGCTGGGGCTCTAGTTGTACGAAGGCGTCGTCCAGGACCTGATCGACGAGCTCGGCCGGCTGCCGGGCGTCGGTCCCAAGAGTGCGCAGCGGATCGCGTTCCACCTCCTGCAGGCCGAGCCCGTCGACGTACGCCGCCTCGCGGACGTGCTGATCGAGGTCAAGGCCAAGGTGAGGTTCTGCACCGTCTGCTTCAACGTGTCCGAGGACGAGCAGTGCCGGATCTGCGGGGACCCGCGGCGCGACCCGGCGGTGCTGTGCGTCGTCGAGGAGTACAAGGACGTCGTCGCGATCGAGAGGACCCGGGAGTTCCGCGGCCGCTACCACGTGCTCGGCGGGGCGATCTCGCCGATCGACGGCGTCGGGCCCGACCAGCTGCGCATCCGCGAGCTGATGGTGCGGCTGGCCGACGGCACCGTCACCGAGGTGATCCTGGCGACCGACCCGAACCTCGAGGGCGAGGCGACTGCGACGTACCTCACCCGGATGCTCAAGCCGCTCGGGTTGCGCGTGACGCGGTTGGCGAGTGGACTTCCGGTAGGTGGCGACCTGGAGTACGCCGACGAGGTGACCCTGGGCCGCGCGTTCGCAGGAAGGCGCTCCGCAGATGACTGAGACCACGATCGACCACGAGACCGAGGACTTCGCCCAGCAGATCGCCGACCAGGTCGAGAGCTTCCTGGTGGCGCTGCGGGAGATCGCGCGCGAGAACGACGGCGGGCGGACCATCTCGCTGCTGCTGCTCGAGATCAGCCAGGTGCTGCTCGCCGGCGCCCGGCTGGGGGCGCAGCGCGACTTCACGCCGCGGGCGGAGTACCAGCCCGACGTCGGCCCCGAGGCCGACCTCGACGCGATGCGGCTCCGGCTCGCCGGCATGCTCGGCCCGGTCGACCCGTACGCCTACGTGTTCGACCCCTACGTCCCCGAGCTGGTCGTCGGGCGGCTCTCCGACGACCTCACCAGCATCGCCACCGATCTCGAGAACGGGCTGCGCCACTACCGGCTCGGCAACGTCGAGGAGGCGCTGTGGTGGTGGCAGTTCTCCTACGTGTCCTCGTGGGGCAACCTCGCGGGCGTGGCGCTCAACGCGCTGCTGTCCGTGGTCGCCCACGATCGCCTCGACGCCGACATCACCGGCGAGGACGAGCTGCTCGACGCCGCCGATGAGATGCTCGACGGGGACGCCGCCGCGCCTCGGTAGACTTGTCGGCCGGCAGCCAGTCGAGCTAGTAGGGACCAACCGTGGGCATTGTCGTGCAGAAGTACGGCGGGTCGTCGGTGGCCGACGCCGCCGGCATCAAGCGGGTGGCCCAGCGCATCGTCAACACCCGCAAGGCGGGCAACGACGTCGTCGTGGTCGTCTCCGCGATGGGCGACACGACCGACGAGCTGCGCGACCTGGCCGAGCAGGTGACGCCGCTGCCGCCGCCGCGCGAGCTCGACATGCTGCTCACCGCGGGCGAGCGGATCTCGATGGCGCTGGTGGCGATGGCGATCGCCCAGCTCGGCCACAAGGCGCAGTCGTTCACCGGCTCCCAGGCCGGCGTGATCACCGACTCCGCGCACGGCAGGGCGAAGATCATCGACATCACGCCCGGTCGGATCGAGGCCGCCGTCAAGGACGGCGCGATCGCGATCGTCGCCGGCTTCCAGGGCGTCTCGCAGGACACCAAGGACGTCACCACGCTCGGCCGCGGCGCCTCCGACACCACGGCGGTCGCGCTCGCCGCGGCCCTGGGCGCCGAGGTCTGCGAGATCTACAGCGACGTCGACGGCGTCTTCACCGCCGACCCCCGGATCGTGCCCGCGGCGCGCAAGCTCGCCCGCGTCTCCACCGAGGAGATGCTCGAGATGGCCGCCTCGGGCGCCAAGATCCTCCACCTGCGGTGCGTCGAGTACGCCCGCCGCTACCACATGCCGATCCACGTGCGGTCCTCCTTCTCGCAGAAGGAGGGGACCTGGGTCATCCCGGACAGCCAGGCAGGAGACGAAGAGATGGAGCAGGCGATCATCGCCGGCGTCGCCCACGACCGGAGCGAGGCCAAGATCACCGTCGTCGGCGTACCCGACAAGGTGGGCGAGGCGGCCCGCATCTTCGAGGCGCTGGCGGCCACCGAGGTCAACATCGACATGGTCGTCCAGAACGTCTCGGCGGCGGCCACCGGTCTCACCGACATCTCCTTCACGCTGCCGCGCACCGACGGCCAGACCGCGATGGGCGCGCTCGCGCGGATCCAGGACGAGGTCGGCTACGACAAGCTGCTCTACGACGACCAGATCGGCAAGGTCTCCCTGATCGGCGCCGGCATGCGCTCCCACCCGGGCATCACCGCGAGGTTCTTCGCCGCCCTCGCCTCCGCCGGCGTCAACATCGAGATGATCTCCACCTCGGAGATCCGGATCTCGGTGATCGTCGACGAGGCCCAGGTCGACGACGCCGTCCGCGCGGCGCACACCGCGTTCGACCTGGACGCAGGCGAGGTCGAGGCGGTCGTGTACGGCGGGACCGGCCGATGACTCTCGACGTCGGCGTCGTCGGCGCCACCGGCCAGGTCGGCGTCGCCATGCGCCAGATCCTCGAGGAGCGCGGCTTCCCGGTCGGCGAGGTGCGCTTCTTCGCCTCCGCGCGCTCCGCCGGCACCGTGCTGCGGTTCGGCGACCGCGAGATCGTGGTCGAGGACGCCGCGAGCGCCGACCCGAGCGGCCTGGACGTCGCGCTGTTCTCGGCCGGCGCCACCACCTCCAGGGCGCTCGCGCCGAGGTTCGCCGACGCCGGCGTGATCGTCGTCGACAACTCCAGCGCGTTCCGCAACGACCCGGACGTCCCGCTGGTCGTCTCCGAAGTCAACCCCGACGCCGCCCGCGGCGTCCTCGAGGCCGGCCGGGGCATCATCGCCAACCCGAACTGCACCACGATGGCCGCGATGCCGGTGCTCAAGCCGCTGCACGACGAGGCCGGCCTGGTCCGGCTGATCGCCTCGACGTACCAGGCCGTCTCCGGCTCCGGCGTCGCCGGCGTCGAGGAGCTCGCCACCCAGATCGCCGCCGCCGGCGACAAGGCCCGCGAGCTGGCCTACGACGGCGAGGCGGTCGCCTTCCCCGAGCCGGCGAAGTACGCCCGCACCATCGCCTACAACGTGCTGCCGATGGCCGGCTCGATCGTCGACGACGGCCGGTTCGAGACCGACGAGGAGCACAAGCTCCGCAACGAGTCGCGCAAGATCCTCGGCATCCCCGACCTGCGGGTGTCCGGCACCTGCGTCCGGGTGCCGGTCTTCACCGGCCACTCGCTGTCGCTGAACCTCGAGTTCGCCCGGCCGCTCTCGGTCGCCCGCGCGCTCGAGCTGCTCGGCGATGCCCCCGGCGTCGAGGTCAGCGACATCCCGAACCCGCTCCTCGCGGCCGGCAAGGATCCGTCGTACGTCGGCCGCGTCCGTCAGGACGGCGAGCACGGCCTCGCGCTGTTCGTCTCCAACGACAACCTGCGCAAGGGCGCCGCCCTCAACACCGTGCAGATCGCGGAGCTGCTGAGGTAACCCGTCATCCGGTGTCCTGGGTGTGCTCGGACGGTGGTGCCTTCCAGATGCGGTGGTGCCGTGGGCACTGCCGCGACCTGAAATCTCAGTTTAATGACCGACATGTCAGTCATTAAACTTGTTTGTGACTGACATGTCGGTCATTATCAGGTGAGGCATGGGAGGTGAGCTGAGTGGCTGCCAAGCGAACGTCTGCTCGGACCCAGCGAGCCGCCGCGGACATCGGAACTCATGTGGCCGCGTGGCGGAAACTGCAGAACCTGACCGCTCAACAGGTCGCAGAGCGCGCGGACATCTCCCGTGACACGCTGCGCCGTCTCGAGCACGGTGACACGTCGGTGACCATGGACACGTTGCTGAGTGTCGTCCGGGCGCTCGGCGCGCTCGATCGGTTCATCGACGGGATCGACCCGTATCAAACCGATCTGGGCCGCACGCGAGCTTCGATGGCGCTGCCCAAGAGGGTGCGGCATTGAACGAGTTGCGCGTGCACGTCGACATCGGCGGAAGGGCGGTCTACGCGGGCACCGCCTACTTCACCGAGGGTCGGCAACGGGTCACGACGTCGTTCGTGTACGACACGGCCTACCTGGCCCGCTCGGACGGGTATGACCTTGAACCTTCGCTCGTGCGCCGGGCTGGCCAGCAGTACGTCGATGGGCTTCCGGGTTCGTTCTCGGACTGCGCTCCTGATCGCTGGGGGCGCAGTCTCATCGACAAACGCCGTCGCGCTCAGCAGCGCCAGTCGGATCGTCGGCTTCGGACCGCAACCGAGGTGGACTATCTGGTGGGAGTCAGTGACCTGACCCGCCAAGGAAATCTACGGTTCGCCGTCACTCACGACGGACCATTCCTCGACCCCGGCGACGCGGTTCCGAAGCTGGTGTCGTTGCCGAAGCTCCTGGCGTCGGCCGACAAGGCCGCCGATGCCAGCATCGATGACCTCGCCGCCGTGAAGACGCTGCTCGACGCCGGCTCAGGGTCACTTGGGGGGGCACGGCCGAAGGCTTCGGTCCGTGGTGACAACGATGCGCTGCTCATTGCGAAGTTCCCCCACCGTAACGACGACTGGGACGTGATGGCGTGGGAGAAGACGGCCCTCGACCTGGCCGAGGCCAGCGGGATCTCCACGCCCGCACGTCGACTGACGAAAGTCGGACACCGGACCGTTCTCCTGCTCGACCGCTTCGACCGATCGGCGGGAACGCGGATCGGCTATGTCAGCGCAATGACCATGCTCGGTGCTCGCGACGGTGATGAGCGCGACTACCTGGACATCGTCGAGGCGATTCCTGACCACGGGGCGCGCGTGAAGTACGACTTGGAGCAGTTGTTCCGTCGAGTCGTCTTCGGTGTCGCCGTTCACAACACGGACGACCACCTGCGCAACCACGGCTTCCTGAGGGCGCCGGGTGGTTGGATCCTCAGTCCGATCTTCGACGTCAATCCTCAGCCGGACCTCGGGAAGGCACGGGTCACCGCGATCTTCGGCACCGTCTACCCGGAAGACGAGCCCGGCGCCCTCGAGGACCTTGCCATCGAGTGCCGTCTCCACGGCGAGAGCATGCGGGCGATCGTCGACGAGGTCTGTGCTGCCGTCGGGACCTGGCGTGAGGCAGCCGGCCGAAACGGCATTGGCAGCGCGGAGCAGGACATGTTCGCTGAGATGTTCGGCACGCAGCTCAGCGCACTCGATCCGCTCCGCAAGTAGTACCTCGGCTGGTAGCCCTGCCCTGCGAGCGCAGCGGGCGAAGGCTGCCGGCCGAGGTAACTAGGAGGTTCCGCCGGTAGGTGATCGCCTGCTGCGCGTCGCGATGGACGCGCCCTGGCTGCGTTGTGGCCGCTCGACGAGGGATCCACAGGGCCTTCGCGACCGCGCCTTGCCAGCGCACGCCCCTCGCGACGGTCGCGACGGCGCCCCCTACCGGCAGAACCTCTAGGTCGATCGTCCGGACCGAATGATCAGTCCCAGTCGCGCGGCCGCTCGACGAACGTCCGGGTGACCCAGTGGGCCAGGGCGTACGTCGCCGCGCACACGAGCGGGATCACGACGATCATCGAGCGGTCCATGAGCCGGTCCACGAGGACCAGCAGCGCGACGACCGCGGCCAGGCCGACCGCGAGGAAGCTGGTCGTGCCCGGGTCGGGCACGCGGAGCAGGCGGAGCAGCAGCCAGCTGACCAGCACCATCACGACCAGGATCAGGCCGAGCAGCGGGTAGCCGGCGTCGCCGCACGACGCGGTGCCCTGGACGCCCTCGCAGGAGCGCAGCGACGCCCAGGTCAGGCCGACGATGCCCAGGCCGACCACGACGCCGGTGAGCACTGCGGCGGGCATGCCGCCGGGTCCGCGCTCCCGCTTCTCCGGCCGGGGAGGCTCGGGGGCGACCTCGGGCCGGGGGGCGTCGACCACGATCGGTCGGGCCTCATCGACGCTCTCCTCGACGACCGGCTCGGGCTCAGGAGGGGGAGCGGGACGCTTGCGCCGTCGCAGGCCGAGCTTCGGCAGCTCGAGTGAGGGCCGGTCCTTCTCGGGCTCCGCCATGCCCGGCAGTCTGCCACGCGGCGGGAGCGCCGAAACGAAGGCTCAGGGTCCGGATCCGCGTGCGGATCCGGACCCTGCAGAGGTGTCGGGCTGACAGGAGTCTCAACTCCTGATCGCCGAGGAGCTGACGAATCCGGATGCTTTCGTTGGTGAACACGACGATCGCGCCGGCTTCCAAGTCCTCGGCTACCTCATCGAGGTTGCCTAACAAGGTCGTTGCCTGGTGCTCCGGATCTCGGTTGCCTTGACGGAAGAGCACCAGACTCGGCACGGCCAGACCGTGCCTCGTGAGAAGTTCGCCGAAGTCGGTGTCGGCAGACACGAGGACTCGCTCCTCCTCCCCTGCGGCTGCCAGCACATCTTCGTCGACATGGCCTACGAGGCGGCGATCAGAGACGTGGACAACATCATGTCCGGCTTCGGCGATGAGTGGTGCCAGCCGGTGGCTGATGCACTCGTCCAGCAGGAACTCACGCCGTCGTACGGAGCGGAACCTGACGCTCGCTGACCGCCTCGGCAGCGAACTCCAAGGCGGCGCGCACGTCGGGAGCCGACAACTGCGGGTAGTCGGTCAGAATCTCGTCGACCGAGAGTCCCTGCGCGACCAAGCCGACCACCGTCGCCACGGGGATGCGGGTGCCACGGATGCACGGCACGCTGCCCATGACGCGGTGGTCGGCGACGATGCGGGACTCGGGCATGGCTCCAGTGTAAGCCGCGCCCGCACCCGACGACCGCGTCCGTTACGACAGGGCCGGCATGATCACCTGCCGCTACCAGGGCACCGGACGCCCGCCCGGCCCCACCCACTGAAACGAAGGAGAGCCGAACCCACATCCATTGGGTTCGGCCCTCCACGATGTCCTGAGACATCACAAACGTCGGGCTGACAGGATTTGAACCTGCGGCCTCCTCGTCCCGAACGAGGCGCGCTACCAAGCTGCGCCACAGCCCGATCGGCCTGCCGGAGCGGGCCGGGGGAAACCATACCCGAGCACGTCGGGCGTCCTGAAATCAGATCAGCTGTTGGAGGCGACCAGCGTCAGCAGGGTCGCCTCGGGGCGGCACGCGACCCGGATCCGGGCGTACGGGCTGGTGCCGAGGCCGGCCGACACGTGCAGCCACGACGAGCCCGGATCCCCGGGTCGCGAGCCCGCCGGGTGCCGGTGCAGGCCCTGGGCGCGGGCCGGCTCGAGGTCGCAGTTCGTGGTCAGCGCGCCGATGCCCGGCAGGCACACCTGGCCGCCGTGGGTGTGGCCGGCGAGCACGGCGTCGTACCCGTCCCGCGCGAACCGGTCCAGCACCCGCAGGTACGGCGCGTGCGCGACGCCGAGCCGCAGGCCGGCGTCCGGGTCGGCCGGCCCGGCCACCTCGTCGAGGCGGTCGTAGCCGAGGTGCGGGTCGTCGACGCCGGCGAACGCGATCCGCAGCCCGCGCACCTCGAGGGAGGCGTGCCGGTTGGTCAGGTCCGTCCAGCCCGCGCCCGAGAGCTCCGCGCGCAGCTCGCGCCACGGCAGCTGCGGGACGTCGGTGTGCCGCTTGCCGTCGTCGGGCAGCAGGTACTTGACCGGGTTGCGCAGCGTCGGGGAGAAGTAGTCGTTCGATCCGAACACGAAGACGCCCGGCGCGTTCAGCAGGTCTCCGAGGCAGTCGAGCAGCACCGGCACCGAGCCGTGGTGGGACAGGTTGTCGCCGGTGTCGACGACCAGGTCGGGCCGCAGCCCGGCGAGCTCGCGCAGCCAGCCCTGCTTGCGGTGCTGGCCGGGGGTGAGGTGCACGTCGCTGAGGTGCAGCACCCGCAGGTCGGGGCTGCCGGGCGGCAGCACCGGCACGGTCACTCGGCGCAGCGTGTAGGCCCTGGCCTCGGCCATCGCGTACGCCGTGATGCCGGCTCCGGTGGCGACGGCTCCAAGCGCGAGGTATCGGGCGACGGCGGGGAAGGTCACGCCCGCAAGGCTACGGCCACGCGGCACAATGGCTGTCATGAGCGAGCGAAGCGAGCGAGTCATCCAGCACAGCGCGACCTGTGCCTCATGTGCGCACGGAGCGAAGCGAGTACGCGCATGAGTGTCCTCAAGGACCGACTCCGCGCCGACCTCACCACCGCCATCAAGGCCAGGGACGAGGTGCGCTCCTCGACGCTGCGGATGGTGCTGACCGCGATCACCAACGCCGAGGTCGCCGGCAAGGAGGCCCGCGAGCTCAGCGACGACGACATCGTCGGCGTCCTCTCCACCGAGGCCAAGAAGCGCCGCGAGGCCGCGACCGCGTTCACCGAGGGCGGCCGCGCCGAGATGGCCGCGAAGGAGACCGCCGAGGCCGCCGTCATCGCCGACTACCTGCCCGCCCAGCTCTCCGCGGAGGAGATCGCCGGGATCGTCGCCGCCGCCGTCGAGCAGACCGGCGCCGCCGGCGAGGGCATGAAGGCGATGGGCAGGGTGATGGGCGTGGTCCAGCCGCAGGTCCGGGGCCGGGCCGACGGCGGCGCCGTCGCCGCGGAGGTACGCCGGCAGCTGGGCTAGCGCCCGCCGCCGTTCCCGCCGCCGTTGCCTCCGCCCCCGCCGCCGTTGTTGCCGCCGCCGTTGTTGCGCGGGGGCGGCGGCGGGGCGACGCCGGTGGACTCGTAGACGGTGACTACCGAGCCGGCCGGGGCGTAGGAGCCGCCGGAGGGCGAGGTGTAGGCGACCGTGCCGGCGGTGTTGGCCGAGGCGGCGGTGCCGCCGTCGATGCCGAGGAAGCCCGCCCCATTGAGGGTCGCGATGGCCTGGTCCACCGACATGCCCGACGTGGTCGGGACCAGCGTCGACTCGCCGTCCGCGGAGATCGCGGTGGGCGCGACGAACTGGCCGCCCGAGAAGCTGCCCTGGATGGCCTGCATCGCCGCGGCCCACATCGGCCCGGCGAAGCCGGAGCCGGACACCGAGGAGATGTAGTCGCCGCCGATGGTCTGGCCGGCGAGCGGCATCGGGCGCTGGCCGTCCTTGGTCGCGCCGGCGATCATCGCGGCGGTCGCGAGGTCGGTGGTGTAGCCGACGTACCACACGGACTGGCCGTTCTGGGTGGTGCCGGTCTTGCCGGCTGAGTCGACCGGCAGGCCGGTGCGGCCGATGTCGTAGCCGAAGCCGCCCGGCTCCTGCACGCCGCGCAGCACGTCGTTGACCGAGTCCGCGGTGTTCTGCTCGAGCGCCTGCGTGCACTGTGAGCCGTACCGCTTGAGCTGCTGGCCGCTCGCGTCCTCGATCGCGGTGACCGGGAACGAGCTGCAGTGCAGGCCGCGGGCCGCGAAGGTGGCGTACGCCTCGGCCATCTCCAGCGGGCTGGCATTGGCGATGCCGAGGGTGAACGTCGGCACCCGCTCCGCACCCTCGCCGGTCGGGTTGGTGAGCTCGACGCCGAGGTCCTTGGCGATGTTGAAGGGATCGCACACGCCGGTGGCCTTCTCGAGGAGCGCGTAGTAGGTGTTCACCGACTCACGCGTGCCGCGGTACATGTCCATCGTCCCCGAGGTGGTCGAGCTGGACACATTCCACGGGCCCACGAAGTTGCCGGCCCCGGGGCAGTTCGCGAACTCGGCGGTGTCGATGGTCATCGACTCCGGCGCGGTGATCGTCGTGGACAGCGGGAAGCCCTGCTCGAGCGCGGCGGCGAGCACGAACACCTTGAACGTCGAACCGGCCTGGAAGCCGGCGGAGTCGCCGTACCTGGTCGGCACGGTGTAGTTGAGGAACGTCTCGCCGGCGGCCTCGCTGCGCCCCATCGGCCGCGACTGCGCGAGCGCGCGGACCTGGCCGGTGCCAGGCTCGACCATCGCGATCGCGCCGACGGCCTGGTCCTGCTTGTAGACGCTGGCCTGCACCGCGTTGTCGGCGGCGGTCTGGTACGCCGGGTTGAGCGTGGTCTGGATCGTCAGGCCACCGGACTTCAGCAGCTTGCGCCGCTCGTCGACCGTCTTGCCGAGCTGCGGGTCGGTGAGCAGCCAGTTGATCGCGTAGTCGCAGAAGAACGGGGCGCTGGAGTAGAGGCAGCCGTTCTTGGCCGGCACGATGTCCAGGCCCAGCTTCTTCTCCTTGGTCTTCGCGGCCTTCGCACGCGAGATGACGTTGAGCTCGGCCATCCGGTCGAGCACGACGTTGCGCCGCTCGAGCGCCTTGTCCGGGGAGTTGGTCGGGTCGAACGCCGTCGGGCTCTGGACCAGGCCCGCCAGCATCGCCGACTGGCGCAGGTCGAGGTTCTTGGCGTTGGTGTTGAAGTAGTGGCGCGCGGCGGACTGGATGCCGTAGGTGCCGTCGCCGAAGTTGGCGATGTTGAGGTAGCGCTCGAGGATCCAGTCCTTGCTGTAGTTCTTCTCGAACGCGATCGCGTAGCGCAGCTCCTTGAGCTTGCGGGCGTAGGTGTCCTCGCTCGCCGCCTCGCGCTCGGCCTCGGTCTTCGCCTGCGACTGCAGCGTCATCTTCACCATCTGCTGGGTGATCGTGGAGCCGCCCTGGACCACGCCGTCGTTGGCCTGGTTGGTGATGAACGCGCGCAGCGTGGCCTTCAGGTCGAGCGCGCCGTGCTGGTAGAAGCGGTAGTCCTCGATCGCGACGATCGCCTTGACCATGGTCCGCGAGACCTGGTCGAGCGAGACGTTGACCCGGTTCTCGTCGTACAGCGTCGCGATCGTGTTGCCTTCGACGTCCAGCAGTGTGGTCTTCTGCGGGAGCGGGTCGGTCTTGAGCTCGGCCGGCAGGTTGTCCATCGCCTGCGACATCTGGCGCGCGCCCACGCCGAGCACGCCCGCGAAGGGGATGGCGAGGCCGGCGGCGACGACGCCCATCACGGCCGCGACGACGAGCATCACCCCGAGATGCGACGCCACGCGGCGGGCGGGCAGGCGGTCGCTGCGCGGCTCTGACATGCCGCCCAGGGTACGTGAGCGCTCCTACCCTCACCCAAAGCCGCGGGGCCGGCCCCGACTTTTCGTAGCACGAGATGACTAGTCAATTCGGACTATGCGGATTGGGTCGGATGTGTCTGCCCGGATCCTGAACGGTTCCTTAACTTCTTTACTGAGGGGATTCATCCCGGGTAGGCGTCATGGGGACGCCGCCTATCTCGGACTGATGTGGGGACATCACATGTGGGTTGAAGATTGGGCGCCCGCGGCCGCGTGCCGCGAGTCGCAGCCGGACCAGCTGTTCGTGCGGGGCGCGGAGCAGAACAAGGCCAAGCAGCTGTGCGCGGGCTGCCCCGTGCGCACCGAGTGCCTCGCGGAGGCCCTCGACAACCAGATCGAGTGGGGGGTGTGGGGCGGCATGACGGAGCGGGAGCGGCGCGCTCTCCTGCGCCGCCGCCCGGGCGCCTCCTGGCGCACGGTCCTCGAGGCCGCCCGCGACCAGGGCGCCCCGGTGACGGCCGGGTCCGTCCCCGTCGGCTGACGGCACCGTCGGGGTCCGCTAGCGCGTCCCCGACAGCAACTGGCCCACCCGGCGCAGGCCGGCGAGGTCGTGCACGTCGCCCGGCAGCGCCGGGACCACCGCGGTGGGCACCTGGGGGTGCGCCGCGGCGAACCGCGCGCGCAGCAGCGCCTCGCGCTCGACCACGCGGGTCCGGTCGGCGTGCAGCCGCAGCAGCCCCGCGGTGAGGCTGCCCGGCTCGCGCCTGCGCAGCCGCGCCGACGCAGCCATCGCCTCGTCCGCCGACAGGGCGCCGCGGGGCTCGGGGTTGGCCCGGTTCACGACCAGCCCGGCGAGCGGCATGTCGTCCTCGCCCAGTCGCTCGACGAAGTACGCCGCCTCGCGCAGCGCGTCCGGCTCCGGCGCCGCGACCACGAGGAACGCCGTACCGTCGGCTTGGAGCAGCTCGAAGGTCTGCTGCGCCCGCTGCCGGAACCCGCCGAAGAGCGTGTCGAAGGCCGCCACGAACGTCTGCATGTCGCGCAGCACCTGCGCCCCGAGCACCCGGTTCAGGGCGCCCGTCACCAGCCCGAGGCCCGCGGTCATCAGCTTCGCCGGCCCCTTCGCCGGCGCGAGCAGCAGCCGGATGAAGCGGCCGTCGAGGAAGCTCGACAGCCGCTCCGGAGCGTCGAGGAAGTCCAGCGCGGATCGCGACGGCGGGGTGTCGACCACGATCAGGTCGTAGCTGCCCTCGCGCTGGATCTGCCCGAGCTTCTCCATCGCCATGTACTCCTGGGTGCCGGCGAACGAGCTCGAGAGCGCGATGTAGAAGGGGTTCTCCAGGATCTGCCGCGCCTTCTCGGGGGTGGCCTGGCTCTCCACCACCTCGTCGAAGGTGCGCTTCATGTCGAGCATCATCGCGTCGAGGCTGCCGCCCCTGCGGTTGCCCCTGGCGTTGGTGCGCAGCCCGGCGACCGGCCGCGGGGTGTTGTCCAGCCTCTCGATGCCCATCGACTGGGCGAGCCGCCGGGCGGGGTCGATGGTGAGCACCACGACCTTGCGGCCGCGCTCGGCCGCGCGCAGCGCGAGGGCCGCGGACGTCGTGGTCTTGCCGACGCCGCCGGACCCGCAGCACACGACGATCCCGGTGGTGCGGTCGTCGAGCAGCGCGTCGACGTCGAGCGCGGGCGCAGGGCCGGGCCCGCTGGCGAGCGGGCCGACGCGGGGGCGGGACTTCGTCCGGGCGGTCACGACAGCCCCTCCTTCTTGAGATCGGCCGCGAGCTCGTAGAGGCCGCCGAGGTCGACGCCGCCGGGCAGCCGCGGCAGCTCGTAGACGGGTACGCCGAGGCCGGTGACGACCGCGCGTTGCGCGTCCTCGAGCGAACGCCGCTCGGCGTGGTCGCGCGCCTCGGCGACCAGCCCGTCGACCAGCTCGGCGTCGGCGTCGATCCCGGCCTCGGCCAGGTCGGCGGCGATCCGCCCAGTGTCGAGCGTGCCGGCGAGCGCGGCCTCCAGGTCGGCGGGGGCGATGTCGCGCGGGCGCACCTGGTTGACGACCACCGCGCCGACCGGGAGGCTCGCCCGGCGCAGGTCGGCGATGCCGTCGGCGGTCTCCTGCACCGGCATCTCCTCGAGCACGGTGACCAGGTGCACCGCCGTACGCGGGGAGCGGAAGAGCGTCATCATGGTGTCGGACTGACTCTTGATCGGCCCGACCTTGGCCAGCCCGGCGAGCTCGCCGCTGACGTTGAGGAACTGCGCGATCCGGCCGGTCGGCGGGGCGTCGAGCACGACGGCGTCGTACCGGATGGCGCCCTTGTTGCGGCTGTTGCGCTGCACCGCCTCGAACACCTTGCCGGTGAGGAGGACGTCGCGGGTGCCGGGCGCGATCGTGGTCGCGAACTCGATCACGCCGAAGCGGTCCAGCGCCTTCCCGGCGCGGCCGAGCTTGTAGTACATCGCGAGGTACTCCAGCAGCGCCGACTCCGGGTCGATGTGCAGCGCGTGCACGACGCCCGGGTCGCGGCCGTCGTGGCGCAGGCCGGTGGCGATCCGGCGCTCGGCGTACGGCAGCGGGTCGACGTCGAACATCCGCGCGATGCCCTGCCGGCCCTCCACCTCGCACAGCAGCACCTGCTGGCCCTGGGAGGCGAGCCCGAGCGCGAGCGCCGCCGCCACGGTGGACTTGCCGGTGCCGCCCTTGCCCGTGACGATGTGCAGGCGCACGCGCGACCAGTCCGGATCCGTCATGCGGGACAGCGTAGGTGGCCGGTCAGTGCCGGCGCAGCGACCTGGTCAGCTCGTGGGCCGCGCGGAGCAGCAGCGGACCGAGCTCGCGGCGGCGGGCCGCGCCGAAGCGCTGCTCGATCCCGGTCAGACTCAGCGCCCCCAGCGGTCGCTCGTCGGCGTCGAAGACCGCGGCGCCCATGCCCCAGCTGCCCTCGACGATGAGCCCGGGGTTGAGGGAGTAGCCGGCGGCGCGGGTCTCGGCGACACGCGCACGCACGTGCGGGGCGCGGTGCGGCTCGCCGTACGCCGCCGCGAGGTCGGTGCTCGCGAGGTAGTCGTCGATCGCGGGGTCGGGGAGGTAGGCGAGGACCGCCATGCCCGCCGACGCCACCCCGAGGGGGAACCGGATGCCCTCGTGGAGCACGTGTGAGCGGATCGGGAAGCTGCCGTCCTCGCGGAGCAGGCAGACGGTCTCGTCGCCGCGGCGGGTGGAGTAGAACGCGCTCTCGCCGGTGGCGAGCGAGAGCCGCCGGACGACGGGCTGGGCGAGGGAGGTGATGTCGTAGCGCGGCGCGGCGGTGGTGCCGAGGAGGTAGAGCTCGGGCCCGAGCAGCCAGCGCCCCTCGCGGTCGCGGTCGACGAGTCCCTCGGCCTGCAGGGAGGTGAGCAGGCGGTGCGCGGTCGGCCGGGCCAGGCCGGTGCGCCGCGCGATGTCCGACGTCGTCGCGCCGGTGGGCTCGTGCGCCGACACCGCGCGCAGCACAGCGCCGGTGCGGCCGACCACATCGGAGGGGGTGTCCATCCAGTGAACGCTACCCGGCCGCATGTCTCACTGGGCGAGTGATCCCCGTCAGCCCACCGGTCGGCCGTTGACCCCGGGACCCGGCGCCGCTTGGATCGGCGGCATGGACAAGGTGGTGGCCTCGGCCGCGGAGGCGGTGGCGGACGTTCCGGACGGCGCGACGCTGTCGGTGGGTGGGTTCGGGCTGTGTGGGATCCCGTCGGTGTTGATCGACGCGTTGCTGGCGGCGGGTACGTCGGACCTGGAGGCGGTGTCGAACAACTGCGGTGTGGACGACTGGGGGCTGGGTCGGCTGCTGGCGGCGCGGCGGATCCGGCGGATGGTGTCGTCGTATGTGGGGGAGAATCAGGAGTTCGCGCGGCAGTACCTGTCCGGTGAGCTGGAGGTGGAGCTGACCCCGCAGGGCACGCTGGCGGAGCGGATGCGGGCGGGCGGGTCGGGCATCCCGGCGTTCTTCACCGCGACCGGGGTGGGCACCCAGGTGGCCGAGGGCGGGTTGCCGTGGCGGTATGACTCGTCCGGGAACGTGGTGGTGGCGTCGCCGGCGAAGCAGACCCAGGAGTTCGATGGCCTGGAGTACGTGCTGGAGGAGGCGATCGTGGCGGACTTCGGGCTGGTGCGGGCCTGGCGGGGCGACCGGCACGGCAACCTGGTCTACCGCGACTCCGCGCGCAACTTCAACCCGCTCGCGGCGATGTGCGGTCGGGTCACGATCGCGGAGGTCGAGGAGCTCGTCGAGCCGGGTGAGCTGGACCCCAACCAGGTGCACACGCCGGGGGTGAACGTGGCGCGCGTCGTACCCCTGACGCCGGAGCAGGCCGCGGACAAGCGGATCGAGAAGAGGACGGTCCGATGAGCTGGACACGCGAGGAGATGGCGGCGCGGGCGGCGGCGGAGCTGACCGACGGGTCGTATGTGAACCTGGGGATCGGGCTGCCGACGCTGGTGCCGAACTACGTCGCCGAGGACGTGGAGCTGGTGCTGCAGTCGGAGAACGGGATCCTCGGGGTGGGCGCCTACCCGGTCGCCGGTGAGGAGGACCCGGACCTGATCAACGCCGGCAAGGAGACGGTCACGCTGCGGCGGGGGGCGTCGTTCTTCGACTCCGCGACGTCGTTCGGGATGATCCGGGGCGGGAAGATCGACGCCGCGATCCTGGGCGCGATGCAGGTCTCGGCCGGCGGGGACATCGCGAACTGGATGATCCCCGGCAAGATGGTCAAGGGCATGGGCGGCGCGATGGACCTGGTCCACGGCGCGAAGAAGGTGATCGTGCTGATGGAGCACGTCGCCCGCGACGGCTCGTACAAGATCGTCAACGAGTGCTCCCTGCCCTACACCGGCCGCGGCGTGGTGCAGCGGATCATCACCGACCTGTGCGTCCTCGACGTCACGCCGGCCGGGCTCACGCTCGTCGAGCTCGCTCCTGGTGTGACCGCCGACGAGGTCCGCGACCGGACCGAGCCGGTCCTGGTCTGATCCTTCGGCCGGCCCCTGGCCTCCTGCGAGTGGGCTCGGCCGGGTGGCTGCTGTTTCGGCGCAATTGCGCCGAAATGGCAGTCGGAGGGCGGCAGACACTGCCTGTCGGGACAGCCCAGGCACCGCCACAACGGCGCAATTGCGTCGGGGCGGGAGCTGCCAGACCCGGCGCTCGTCCCGACAAGCTCAGCGGCCCAGGGGGACCTCAGCGGTCCGTCGCGCGGTGACGACCGACAGCGCGCCCAGGACCAGCGCCAGTGCGAAGACCGCGAGGAACGCATCCGCGCCCGTCCGGGTCGCGGCCGCGAATGCCACGCCCGACACAGACAGCGCAATTGCGCCGCCGAGCGAGTCGGCGACCGAGAGCGCGGAGGAGTTGAAGCCCCGGTCGTCGTCGGTGGAGACCGCCAGCATCGCCACGCTGGTGCGCGGGTAGCCGAAGCCCATGCCGGCTCCGGCGACGACGTACGCCGCTGCGGCGAGCGCCGGGTGGAGGTCGGTTCGCACGACCACGGCGAGGGCGAGGGTGCCGGCGGCGACCAGGGCACTGCCGACGGTCATCGCGGTCGGGTGGGAGACCCGGTCCCCGAGGCGCGACTGGACCTGGCTGCCGGCGGCCCAGGCGATCCCGACCGCGGTCAGCGCGAGGCCGGCGGTGCCGGGCGTCAGGCCCCACCGCTCCTGGAGGACGAAGACGATGTAGGCCTCGGCGCAGAAGAACGCCGCGCTCAGCAGGCCGCGGGTGGCGACCACGGCGGGCAGCCCGCGCCGCCCGGCCAGGCTGCCGGCGGGGAGCAGCCGGCGCAGTGAGACCGCGACCAGTGCGAACGCGGCCACGGCCAGTACGGCGGCCGCGCCCTCGCGCGAGCCGAGCAGCTCGAGCGCCAGCACCGCGACGGCGGCGACCACCGCCCACACCAGCCGGCCCCACGGGGTCGGCTGGTCGCCGTCTCGGGGCTGGATCCCGCGCAGGGCCGGGGCGATGAGAAACCCGGCCACGGCGACCAGCGCCACGACGCCGAGGAACACCCAGCGCCAGCCCGCGGCGTGCGCGACGAACGCCGCCAGCGCCGGCCCGAAGAGCGCCGGCAGCACCCACGCCGCGGCGAAGCTCGCGAACACCGCCGGCTGGAGCACGGCCGGGAAGCACAGGCCCACCACGACGTACAGGCAGACCGTCATCGCGCCGCCGCCGAGGCCCTGGAGCACGCGGCCGGCGACCAGTACCTCCATCGACGGCGCGAGGCCGCACACGACCAGGCCGAGGGCGAACAGCACCATCGAGGCGATCAGCGGCCCGACCGGCCCGCGGCGGTCGCTGCGCGCGCCGGCCGCGACCATGCCGACCACGCCGCTGGCGAGCGGGGCGGCGAACGACAGCGCGTACAGGCTCACGCCGTCGAGCTCGGCCGCGACGGTCGGCATCACGGTCGTGACCGCCGTCGCCTCGAACGCCGAGAACGCGACCAGCGCGAACATGCCGATCGTCGTGGCGGCGTACGCCGGCGAGAGCAGTCGCGGTCGCGGCGAGGCAGGAGCGGTCAGGGTCACGGAAGGACGGTAGGACCTCGATCGCGGTTGAGGTCAATCGGGTTGCTGCATGATGCGAAAGTGATCGCTTCGTGGAAGGACCTGTGCGTCGACGCCGTGGACCCGCAGCTGATCGGGCGGTTCTGGGCCGGGCTGCTCGGACGCTCGCTGGGGGAGCGCGAGGACGGCACGGTCCTGCTGACCGGCCCGACCCCGCGGCACACGGTCTGGATCAACCAGGTGCCCGAGCCGGTGACCGCGAAGCAGCGCGTGCACCTCGACGTGCACGCCGCCGACCACCGCGCCGCGCTGGCGCTCGGCGCGACGCCGGAGGACGTCACGTCCTTCCGATGGCAGGTGCTGCGCGACCCCGAGGGCGGCGAGCTCTGCGTCTTCGAGCGCGAGGAGGTGCCCGAGGAGCGGCTCTACGAGATCGTCGTCGACGGTGCCGACCCGGCCGTGCAGGCGCGGTGGTGGGCCGAGGTGCTCGGCGGTCGCTGGGAGTACGACGCCGAGCACGGTGTCGCGGCCGTGGAGGACATCCCCGGTGTGCCGTTCGAGTACCTCGTGTTCGTGCCCGTGCCCGAGGCCAAGACCCTGAAGAACCGGATCCACTGGGACGTCGACGTATCCGACGTACGCCTCCTCGCCGAGCACGGCGCGACCGTGCTGCGCGGACCGGACGGCGACATCCGCTGGACGGTCCTGGCCGACCCGGAGGGCAACGAGTTCTGCGCATTCGCCGAATGACCCGCGAGAGGTCGGGTAAGAAGCGGGCATGACTGTCGAGACGCAGCCCGTGGACCGCCCGGCCAAGTGGAAGGTGGTCGGACCCGGCCTCGTGGTCGCGGCCACGGGCGTCGGCGCCGCCGACCTGGTGGCGACCATGGTCGCCGGGTCGCGCTACGGCTACACCCTGCTCTGGGTCGCGGTGCTCGGCACGCTGCTCAAGCTGATCCTCGTCGAGGGCGCGGGCCGCTACTCGCTGGCCAGCGGCCGCACGATCTTCGAGGGCTGGCGCAGCATCGGCGTCTGGACGACGTGGTACTTCGCGCCGTACATCGTGGTCTGGGGCTTCGTGTACGGCGCCACCGCGATGTCCTCCTCGGCGCTGCCGATCGTCGCGCTCTTCCCCGACCTCAGCCTGCGGTGGACCGCGGTGGCGATGGGCCTGATCGGCCTCGTGCTGGTCTGGTTCGGCTCCTACGCGTCGTTCGAGAAGGTCATGGTCGGCCTGGTCGGCATCATGTTCGTGGCCGTCGTCGGCGCGGCGATCCGCACGACGCCGAACCTGAGGGAGATCGTGCTCGGTCTCCGTCCGATCGTCCCGGACGGCAGCATGCTCTACATCCTCGGCGTCGCCGGCGGGGTCGGCGGCACGATCACGCTGGCGGCGTACGGCTATTGGCTGCGCGAGAAGGACTGGTCGACGCCGCGGTTCATGAAGGTGATGCGGATCGACAACGGCGTCGCGTACGCCGTCACCGGCGTGTTCGTGGTGAGCACGCTGATCATCGGCGCGGAGCTGCTCTACTCCGCGAACATCGCGCTCGCGGCCGGCGACCAGGGACTCGTCGACCTCTCGAACGTGCTCGAGGACCGCTACGGGCA
This sequence comes from Nocardioides hungaricus, assembly GCF_054782915.1. NCBI lineage: Bacteria > Bacillati > Actinomycetota > Actinomycetes > Propionibacteriales > Nocardioidaceae > Nocardioides > Nocardioides hungaricus. Next base: position 22,474 of record NZ_BAAGRO010000020.1, read on the forward strand.
GTTCTTCCACGTCGTGTTCCTCGTCGGCTTCTGGGCGGCGTCGATGTCGTCGCTGATCGGCGTGTGGAGCGGCGTGAGCCTGATGTTCGCCGACTTCGTCGGCAACCTGCGCGGCCTGCCGTCCGGCGACGAGGAGACCCGCACCGGCGGCCGGCTGTTCCGCGGCTACCTGCTGTGGCTGACCTTCCCGCCGATGCTCCTGCTGCTGCTCGACAGGCCGGTGGCGCTGATCCTGACCTACGGCGTGCTCGGCTCGCTGTTCATGCCGTTCCTCGCCATCACGCTGCTGGTGCTGCTCAACCGCCGCCGAGACGGCGTGCCGGCCGAGTGGCGCAACGGCCGGCTCTCCAACGGGCTGCTCGCCCTGTGCGCGGCGCTGTTCGTGGCGCTCGCGGTCAACGAGGTGCGCAATCAGCTGGCGCCGTACGTCGGCCTCTGGTGATCGATCCCCCGCGGGTAGGGTGCGGGACATGACCAAGTGGGAGTACCTGACCGCGCCGATCCTCACGCACGCGGCCAAGCAGATCCTCGACAACTTCGGCGCGGACGGGTGGGAGCTGGTGCAGATCGCGCCCGGCATGAGCCCCGAGAACCTGGTCGGCTACTTCAAGCGGCCGGTGGAGGGGTGAGCGCGGTCGAGGACCGCCTCGCCGAGCTCGGCCTGGCGGTGCCGGAGGTCGCGAAGCCGGTGGCGGCGTACGTGCCCGCCGTCGTGTCGGGCGATCTGGTGTTCACCTCCGGCCAGCTGCCGATGCGCGACGGCGAGCTGATGGTCACCGGCAAGGTCGGCGGCGAGGTCGGCGCGGAGGAGGCCGTCGAGTGCGCGCGGCAGTGCGCGCTCAACGCGATCGCCGCCGTGAAGTCGGTCGTCGGCGACCTCGACCAGGTGGCCCAGGTGGTGAAGGTGGTCGCGTTCGTCGCGTCGACGGCCGACTTCACCGGCCAGCCGGGCATCGCGAACGGCGCCAGCGAGCTGCTCGGTACGGCGTTCGGCGATGCGGGCGTGCACGCGCGGTCCGCCGTCGGCGTACCCGTGCTGCCGCTGGACGCGCCGGTCGAGGTCGAGATCGTCGTCCGCTTCCACGCATGAGGATCCCGCTGCCGCCGGTCCCGCTGCCGGACCGGCTCGTCGAGGTCGCGCGCGAGTTCGAGGACGGCCGGCAGGCGCCGGTCGAGCCGCGCAACGCCGCGACCGTGATCCTGATGCGGCCGTCGGACTCCGGGCCGGAGGTGTACTACCTGCGGCGCCAGGTCTCGATGGACTTCGCCGGCGGCATGTGCGTCTACCCCGGCGGCGGTGTGGACCCGCGCGACTTCGACGCGGCGGTGGGCTGGGCCGGTCCCTCGCCCGCCGCGTGGGCCTCCCGGCTGGGGTGCGACGAGGAGACCGCGCGGGCGCTGGTGTGCGCCGCCGTGCGCGAGACCTTCGAGGAGTCCGGCGTACTGCTGGCCGGCACGTCCGCCACGGACGTGGTCGCGGACACGACGGCCGACGGCTGGGAGGCCGAACGGGTCGGGCTGGAGTCGCGGTCGCTGTCGATGACCGACTTCCTCAACCGGCGCGGGCTGGTGCTGCGCACCGACCTGCTCGGCGTCTGGGACGCCTGGCTGACGCCGATCTTCGAGCCGAAGCGCTACCGGACCTGGTTCTTCGTCGCCTCGCTGCCGACCGGGCAGGTGACCCGCGACGTCTCGACCGAGTCGTCCTCGGTGACCTGGCTGCCCGCCCGGGTCGCCGCATCCCAGGCCGATGCGGGCGAGCTGGCGCTGATGCCTCCGACGTACCTCACCTCGATGGAGGTGGGCTCGCTGTCGTCGCCGGACGAGGTGCTGGCGGTCGCGGCGTCGCGGTCGGTGGAGATGTTCACGCCGTCGGTCGAGCCGCTCGGCGAGGGGTGGACCCTGTCGATTCCGGACCGGCTGCGGCCGCTGGTCGCCGCCCGGCGGCGCGCGTGAGCACCCCCTGGTCGGACGGGGCCTTCGGATCCCGGGCGCGCTGCCTGCTGGCGCCGAACCCGGGGATCATGACGCTCGACGGCACCAACACCTGGGTGCTGCAGGAGCCGGGCGCCTCGGCCTGCGTGGTCGTCGACCCCGGGCCCCTCGAGGACGGCCACCTCGACCGGCTGACCGCCGAGCTCGGCGACGTCGGGCTGGTGCTGCTCACCCACCACCACCTCGACCACGCCGAGGTGGCGGCGGAGTTCGCCGCTCGCAAGGGCTGCGCGGTGCGGGCGCTCTCGCCCGCCCTGTGCGTCGGCGCCTCTCCTCTCGTCGACGGGGAGGACGTCGTCGTCGACGGGCTGTCGCTGCGGGTGCTGACCACGCCGGGCCACACCGCCGACTCGGTGTCGTTCGTGCTGCCCGCCGAGGGCGCCCTGCTCACCGGCGACATGGTGCTCGGCCGCGGCACCACCGTCGTCGCCCACCCCGACGGCCAGCTCGGCCCGTACTTCGCGTCGATCACCCGGATGCGGTCGCTCGCCGCCGCGGGCGAGGTCACCGCGCTGTGGCCCGCCCACGGCCCGGTCCTCGACGACGCCCTCGGCGTCCTCGACTTCTACCTGGCCCACCGCCGCGAGCGGCTCGCCCAGGTCGAGCGCGCCCTCCTCGAGCTCTCGGTGCCTCTCTCGCCCGCCCTCGCCGAGGACCCGACCCTGCCCCGCCGCGTCGTCGAGGTCGTCTACGCCGACGTCGACTCCTCCCTGTGGGGTGCCGCCGAGCTCTCCGTCCGCGCCCAGCTCGCCTACCTCGCCGGTCGCTGAGTTGGGCCATCCTCGCCGTTGAGTTGGGCGTGACTCGCGCCTGAGTTGGGCCGAAGTTCTCCACAGGCGGTCGTGACGACCTCGTTCTCCACAGGTCGGGTACGGCGCGCTCCGCGATGCCTGCGCATCGGAGATCGTCCGGGGCATGCCCGACTTCCCGCCGTCCCCGTTCACCTGGACCCAGGCCCGCGCGGCCGGCATCAGCCGCCGCCGACTCGACGATGCCGTCGAGTTCCGGCTCGTGCGCCGCGTGCTCCATGGGGTGTACGTCGACGCCGCCCTCGAGGACACGCCGCTGCTGCGCGTCCGGGCGGCACGGCTGGTCGTCTCGCCGCACTCCGTGCTCTGCGACCGTACGGCGGCGTGGGTGCTCGGCTGCGACGTGCACGACTATCGCGAGCTCGACGCGCTCCCGCCGATCGAGTCCTACGTCCTGCGCGGGCACGACCCGACCGACCGTCCCGAGTGCGACGGCGGCACCCGCGACCTGCGCCCGGGGGACTGGTGCGAGGTCGACGGCGTCCGCGTGACGACCCCGATCCGCACCGCGATGGATCTGGGCTGCAAGCTCGACCGGCGCTCTGCCCTGGGCGCGATGGATGCGCTCATGCGTGCCTACGGCTTCACCGTCGAGGACATGATGCGGATGCTGCCCCGCTACTTCCGGCGCCGCGGTGTCCGGCGCCTGCGCACGATCGTCGCGCTGGGCGACCCGCGCGCCGAGTCACGGGCCGAGTCCTGGGTGCGGCTCGAGATCGTCGACCACGGGCTCCCGCTCCCCGTGCTCCAGCACTGGGTCCGGGTCGACGGCGTGCCGACGTACCGCCTGGACCTCGCCTATCCGCACGCCAGGGTGGCGGTCGAGTACGACGGCGAGGAGTTCCACACGACGCCCGAGCAGCGCGAGCGCGACCGCCGGCGGCGCGAGCGCCTGCGCGAGCTCGGCTGGACGGTCATCGTGCTGACCAAGGCCGACCTCGCGCCGGAGCGCGTCGACGTCTGGATCAGGCGTCTCCGGGAGGCGCTCGCGGGACTCTGAACCGACTCGACGGCGAACGAGGCCCAACTCAACGGCGAGTCTGGCCCAACTCGACGGTCAGCGGGCGCGGCGGGCCAGGCGCTCGACGTCCATGATCACGACCGAGCGGGGCTCGAGGCGCAGCCAGCCGCGGGAGGCGAAGTCGGCGAGGGCCTTGTTGACGGTCTCGCGGGAGGCGCCGACGAGCTGGGCGAGCTCCTCCTGGGTGAGGTCGTGGTGGACGTGCACGCCGTCGTCGGCGGTGCGGCCGAAGCGGTCGGCGAGGTCGAGCAGCGCCTTGGCGACGCGGCCGGGGACGTCGGAGAAGACCAGGTCGGCGACCACGTCGTTGGCCTTGCGGAGCCGGCCGGCGAGCTGGGCGAGCAGGCCGCGGGCGACCGTCGGGCGGCCCTCGAGCCAGCGCAGCAGGTCCTCGTGCGAGAGCGAGGCGAAGGACGCGTCCGTCACGGCGGTCACGGTCGCCGAGCGCGGGCCCGGGTCGAAGAGCGACAGCTCGCCGAACATCTGGCCGGGGCCGAGGATCGCGAGCAGGTTCTCGCGGCCGTCGGAGGAGGTGCGCCCGAGCTTCACCTTGCCGTCGAGCACGATGTAGAGCTTGTCGCCGGAGTCGCCCTCGTGGAAGAGCACGTCGCCGCGCCGCACCTTCGTCTCCGCCATGGAGGCCCGCAGCGCGGTCGCGGCCTCGTCGTCGAGCGCGCTGAACAGCGGGGCCCGGCGCAGTACGTCGTTGTCCACGGATCCTCCTTGCGAGACGACCCGCTGCACGCGGGTACGCCGCGAATCCTATCCAGTGGGAAAGTTCACAGGAACCGGCCGCCCCCTCACGGGCCGAAACGGCCGCGGGTCGGCGGTGTCCGTGCCTCGCCGTACGCTATGGCCCGTGCCCGCCGCCGCCGAGACCCGCACCGGCCTGGTCCGGCGCGCCCGGAAGATCGACCGGGTCCTGGCGGAGACCTACCCGGACGCCAGGTGCGAGCTCGACTTCGACGACCCGTTCCAGCTGCTCGTCGTCACCGTGCTGTCCGCGCAGACGACCGACAGGCGGGTGAACGCCGTGAGTCCGGTCCTCTTCGCCGCCTACCCCGACGCCCGTGCGATGGCCGCCGCCGACCGCGCCACCCTCGAGGGCATCGTCGGCCCGCTCGGGTTCTTCCGCGCCAAGTCCGAGTCGCTGCTCAGGCTCAGCGCCGCGCTGGTCGCGGACCACGGCGGGCGGGTGCCGCCGCGCCTGGAGGACCTGGTGAAGCTGCCGGGCGTCGGCCGCAAGACCGCCAACGTCGTGCTCGGCAACGCCTTCGGCGTCCCGGGCATCACCGTCGACACCCACTTCGGCCGGCTGGTCCGGCGGTTCGGCTGGACCGAGGAGACCGATCCGGTCAAGGTCGAGCACGCGGTCGGGGCGCTCTTCCCCCAGCGGGACTGGACGATGCTCAGCCACCACCTGATCTGGCACGGCCGCCGCCGCTGCCACGCGCGCAACCCCGCGTGCGGCGCCTGCCCGGTGACGAGGTGGTGCCCGTCGTACGGCGAGGGCCCGACCGACCCCGTCGCCGCCGCGAAGCTGGTGAAGACCGAGGGCCGAGCATGATCACCCGGGTGAGACGGGCCGCCCCGCCCGCGCCCGTGGCCGACGTGTGTCCGGGGACCGGCCGGTGATCCCCGGCTGGCTGGAGCCGGTGCGGGCGGGTGCGGCGGCGATCTCGGCCGGCGACCTGACCAGGTTCGCCCCGCCTCCGGGCGGCGCGGCGCGGAGCGGTGCCGTGCTGATGCTGTTCGGCGAGGGCGACCGAGGCGGCGAGCTGCTGCTCACCGAGCGCGCCCACGACATGCGGTCCCACCCCGGCCAGGTGTCCTTTCCGGGTGGCTCGGTAGACCCGGGCGAGACCGAGGTCGAGGCGGCGCTGCGCGAGGCCCAGGAGGAGATCGGCGTCGACCCGGCCGGGGTCGAGGTCTTCGGCCGGCTGCCCGAGCTGTGGCTGCCGCCGAGCGACTTCGCCGTGACGCCGATCCTCGGCTGGTGGCGCGAGCCGGCGGCGGTGCGGATCGTCAGCGCGGCCGAGGTGCACGCGATCCACCACGTCCCGATCGAGGAGCTCCTCGACCCCGAGCACCGCATCATGGTGCGGCATCCGCGGGCCGACTACCGCAGCCCGGGCTTCCTCATCGGGCCCGGCAAGGACGTCATCCTGTGGGGGTTCACCGGCGGGATCATCGCCCGGCTGTTCGACTTCCTCGGGTGGACGCGCCCGTGGGACGAGACCCGGGTCCGCGATCTCCCGGCCCGCATGCTGCAGGCTGACCTTCGGCGTACCCGTCTGCTGGACATCGAGGACGCCGGCGACGACGCCGAGGAGGGCGCGTGAACCTGCTCGACTGGCTGCTGGTCGTCCTCGTCCTCGCCTACGCGCTGTCGGGCTACTGGCAGGGCTTCATCACCGGCGCCTTCGCGACCGGCGGCCTGCTCCTCGGCGGCCTGTTCGGTGTCTGGCTCGCGCCGGTGGCCCTCGGCGACGCGAACCCGTCGCTGATGGTCTCGCTCGGCGCCCTGTTCATCGTGATCCTCGCGGCCTCGCTCGGCCAGGCGACGCTCCAGTTCGCCGGCAGCCGGATCCGCGACCGGATCACGTGGCAGCCGGTGCGCGCGCTCGACGCGGTAGGCGGCGCGCTGCTCAGCGCGTTCGCGGTGCTGCTCGTCGCGTGGGCGCTCGGCGTCGCGATCTCCGGCTCGCGGATCGGCGGCATCACCCCGCTGGTGCGCGGCTCCGCCGTGCTCGGCGAGGTCGACCAGGTGCTCCCGGACTCCGCCGGCAACGCGCTCCAGGCGTTCAACGACGTCGTCGGCACCAGCTTCTTCCCGCGCTACCTCGAGCCGTTCGCGCCCGAGCGGATCGTCGACGTCGGCCCCGGCCCGAAGCGGCTGCTGACCGACCCCGACGTCCAGCGCGCCGAGGCGGCGGTCCTCAAGGTCCGCGGCACCAACCAGTGCGACCGGGGGGTGGAGGGCTCCGGGTTTGTGTACGCCGACAACCGGCTGATGACCAACGCGCACGTCGTCGCGGGCATCGCCGACCCCGAGGTGGTGGTGGGCGAGGAGAGCCTCGACGCCGAGACCGTCTACTACAACCCCGACATCGACGTGGCCGTGCTCGCCTTCGACAGCGGCGACATCACGCCGCTGACGTTCGACAACGGGGTCGAGGCCGAGGACGGCGTGGCCATCCTCGGCTACCCGCAGGACGGCCCCTACCAGGTCGCCGCGGCCCGCGTCCGCGCCGAGCAGCGGCTGCGCTCGCCCAACATCTACGGCGACGGCGCGGTCATCCGCGAGGTGTTCTCGCTGCGCGGCCGGATCCTCCCCGGCAACTCCGGCGGCCCGATCGTCACCTCGGCCGGCGACGTCGCGGGCGTGGTCTTCGCGGCCTCGGTGACCGACCACGACACCGGCTACGCGCTCACCGCCGACCAGGTATCGGCCGCGGCCCAGGCGGGCCGGGGCAACTCCGTCGAGGTCTCGACGGGCGGATGCGCAGGGTGAGTCAGCGCCGGCCCTTGAGAGCCTTGGGGATCTCCTTGCCCTGCTCGATCGCCCGCTCGGGGGCGCGCACCTTCTTGACCTGGCGCACGCCGACGAGGACGAGCAGCGCGGCGATCAGCAGGTAGCCGCCGAAGACGATCAGGAACGCCCAGTGCAGGGCGAGCCCGTCGCCGTTCCAGTTGATGAAGTAGGCCAGCGACACCGAGAGCATGATGATCGCCAGCACCAGGAGGAACGCCGCGCCGGCGAACAGCCCGAGGCCCGTGCCGCCGGCCTTGACGCTGACCTTCAGCTCGGACTTGGCGAGCTGGATCTCCTTCTGGACCAGCGAGGAGATGTCGCGGGTGGCGTCGTGGACCAGTCGGCCGATGGTCGGATCGTCGTCCTGGACGGGGTTCGTCGCCATGCGCGTCACCCTACAGAATCCCGCCGGTGGGCGCGGTTGCGGATCCGCAGCACCCCGGTCGCGAGCAGCGCCGAGACCAGCGACCCGGTCAGCACGGCGACCTTCACCCGGTCGTCCGCGGGCGTGCCGGTGCCGAAGGCCAGCTCGCCGATGAGCAGCGACACGGTGAACCCGATGCCCGCGAGCATCGCCATGCCGGCCACGTCGACCCAGCTCAGCCGCTCGTCGAGGTCGGCCCGGGTGAACCGCGCCAGCAGCCAGGTCGAGCCCGCGATGCCGACCGGCTTGCCGACGACGAGGCCGGTCAGCACGCCGAGCGCGACGGGATCGGTGAGCGCGCCGCGCAGCCCGTCGAGGCCGCCGATCGTGACCCCGGCGGCGAAGAACGCGAAGACGGGTACGGCGAGGCCGGCCGAGACCGGGCGCACGACGTGCTCGAACCGGTCGGCACGGGCCACCGGCACCGTGAGGCCGAGCAGTACGCCGGCCACGGTCGCGTGCACGCCGGACTCGTGCACCAGCCACCAGGCGACCACCGCGACCGGGACGAGCAGCCAGGCGCCGTACCCCCGCCGGACGAGGACGGCGAAGGCGGCGACCGGGAGCGCGGCGGCGACCAGCCAGAGCGGCGCGAGGTCGTCGGTGTAGAAGAGCGCGATCACCGTGATCGCGAGCAGGTCGTCGACGACGGCCAGCGTGAGCAGGAACGTGCGCAGCCCGGCGGGCAGGTGGGTCCCGATCACGGCGAGGACGGCGACCGCGAAGGCGATGTCGGTGGCGGTCGGGATCGCCCAGCCGGCCAGGTCGCCGCCACCGAGGTTCCAGAGCACGTAGATTGCGGCCGGCACGGCCATGCCGCCGACCGCGGCGGCGACCGGGAGGGCGGCGCGCCGGGGGTCGCGCAGGTCGCCGACGACGAGCTCGCGCTTGACCTCGACGCCGACCACGAAGAAGAAGATCGCGAGCAGCCCGTCGGAGGCCCAGGAGCCGAGCGTCAGCGGGCCGAGCTCGAGGTCGCGCAGGTCGTCGTAGGAGCCCGACCAGCCGGTGTTCGACCACACCAGCGCGATCAGGGCGGCGCCGATCAGCAGCAGCCCGCCGGTGGCCTCGCGGCGCAGGAGGGACAGGCCCATGGTGCTCCTCGGGGGTCGGCGGCAGGACTGCCGACCAGACTTCCCGGCGCACCCGGGACCAGCCTACAAGCGCGTCAGTCCTCGCCCTTGCCCGAGTCGATGCCCTTGCTGATCAGGTCCATGACGGAGGAGTCGGCCAGCGTGGTGACGTCGCCGACCTCGCGGTGCTCGGCGACGTCGCGGAGCAGGCGGCGCATGATCTTGCCGGAGCGGGTCTTGGGGAGCTCGGGGACGATCATGATCTGCCGGGGGGTGGCGATCGGGCCGATCTCCTTGCGGACGTGCTGGCGCAGCTCCTGCAGGATGTCGCCGCCCCCGTCGCCTGCCTCCTCGCGCAGGATCACGAACGCGCAGACCGCCTGGCCGGTGTCCTCGTCCTTGGCGCCGACGACCGCGGCCTCGGCGACCTTGGGGTGGGAGACCAGGGCGGACTCGATCTCGGTGGTGGAGAGCCGGTGGCCCGAGACGTTCATGACGTCGTCGACCCGGCCGAGCACCCAGATGTCGCCGTCCTCGTCCTTCTTCGCGCCGTCGCCGGCGAAGTAGAAGCCCTGCCGGTCGCTGGTGGCGGGGAAGCGGGACCAGTAGGTGTCCTTGAACCGCTGGTCGTCGCCCCAGATCGTGCGCAGCATCGAGGGCCACGGCTCGGTGAGCACCAGGTAGCCGCCCGAGCCGTGGGGCACGGCCTCGCCGCCGTCGTTGACGACCTCGGCCGCGACGCCGGGGATCGGGGTCATCGCCGAGCCGGGCTTGCCGGCGGTGACGCCGGGCAGCGGGCTGATCATGATCATCCCGGTCTCGGTCTGCCACCAGGTGTCGACCACCGGGGTCCGGTCGCCGCCGATCACGTGGCGGTACCACACGTAGGCCTCGGGGTTGATCGGCTCGCCGACGGACCCGAGGATCCGCAGTGAGGACATGTCGAAGCGGTCGGGGATCTCGCGGCCCTGCTTCATGAACGAGCGGATCGCGGTCGGTGCGGTGTAGAAGATCGTGACGCCGTAGTCCTCGATGATCTGCCACCAGCGGCCGCGCTCGGGGCTGTCGGGCGTGCCCTCGTACATCACCTGCGTGACGCCGTTGGCCAGCGGCCCGTAGACCAGGTAGGAGTGGCCGGTGACCCAGCCGATGTCGGCCGAGCACCAGTAGACGTCCGAGTCGGGCTTGAGGTCGAAGACCGCCCAGTGCGTGTACGACGCCCCGACCAGGTAGCCGCCCGTGGTGTGCAGGATGCCCTTGGGCTTGCCGGTGGTGCCCGAGGTGTACATGACGTAGAGCGGGTGCTCGGCGTCGAACGCCTCCGGCGTGTGCTCGGCCGACGCGCCGTCGACCGCGTCGTGCCACCACACGTCGACGGCGTCGTCCCAGCCCACGTCCTGGCCGGTACGCCGGACCACGAGCACCTTCTCCACGACGTGCCCGTTGTTGGCGGTTTTGGTCCGAGCCTCGTCGACCGCCGGCTTCAGCGCCGACGCCGACCCGCGGCGGTAGCCGCCGTCGGAGGTGATCACCACCTTGGCCTGGCAGTCCTCGAGCCTTGATGCCAGCGCGTCGGCGGAGAACCCGCCGAAGACCACCGTGTGCGGGGCGCCGATCCGCGCGCAGGCCAGCATCGCCACGACCGCCTCGGGGATCATCGGCAGGTAGATCGCCACCCGGTCGCCGGCCCGCACGCCCAGCTCGGTCAGCGCGTTCGCCGCCCGGCAGACCTGGTCCTTGAGCTGGGCGTAGGTGAGGTCGCGCCGGTCCTCGACCGGCTCGCCCACCCAGTGCAGGGCGACCTTGTCGCCGCGGCCGGCCTCGACGTGCCGGTCCACGCAGTTGTACGCCGCGTTGAGCCGGCCGCCGACGTACCACTTGGCGAACGGCGGGTCGTCCCAGTCCAGCACCCGGTCCCACCTGGTGTCCCAGTCCAGGCGCTCGGCCTGCTCGGCCCAGAACGCCTCCCGGTCCGACCGAGCCCGGTCGTAGGCCTCCGCCCTGACGTTCGCGTGCTCGGCGATCTCGGCCGGCGGCTCGAACCGGCGGTCCTCCCTGAGGAGGTTGGACAGCGTCCCACTGTCGACGGAATCAGTGCTCACGGATCTCTCCTGGGCTGTGCGGGGCTGAGAAGTGGTGGTACCCGCCACCCTAGGACGTGGCGGGTACCAGAGGGATGGGGGTCAGTGCTCGGCCATCAGTGCTGCACCGCCTGCTCGGCGCCCGCGCCGGTGAGGGCGCGGACCTCGAGCTCGGTGTGGCGGTCCTCGGCCGCGGGCTCACGGGAGGTGACCGTGCCGAGCCAGCCGAGGAGGAAGCCCAGCGGGATCGAGACGATGCCGGGGTTCTCCAGCGGGAACCAGGAGATGTCGATGCCGGTCGGCAGCAGCGACAGGTTCTTGCGGGTCGCCGGGTCCACCCCCTTGCCGGACATGATCGGCGAGAAGACCACCAGGCCGACCGACGAGATCAGGCCGCCGTAGATGCTCCAGAGCGCGCCGCGGGTGTTGAAGCGCCGCCAGAACATGTTGTAGAGGATCGCCGGCAGGTTGGCCGACGCCGCCACCGCGAAGGCCAGGGCCACCAGGAACGCGACGTTGAGCCGCTGCGCCGGGATCGCGAGCAGGATGGCGATCAGGCCGATGACCAGGGCGGCCCACCGGGCCACGTTGAGCTCGTCCCTCTCCGACGCCTCGCCGCGGCGCAGGACGCCGTTGTAGATGTCGTGCGCGACGCTGACCGACGAGGTCAGGGTCAGGCCGGCGACGACCGCGAGGATGGTCGCGAAGGCCACCGCGGAGATCAGCGCCAGCAGGATCGCCCCGCCGGTCGACCCGTCGCCCCCGCCGACGGCCTGGGCGAGGAGTGGCGAGGCCAGGTTGCCGCCGGACGCGGCCACCGCGGCGTAGTCGGTCTTGTTCAGCAGGGCGGCGGCACCGAAGCCGAGGACCAGCGTGAACAGGTAGAAGACGCCGATCAGGCCGATCGCCCACAGCACCGACTTCCGCGCGTCGCGCGAGGTCGGCACCGTGTAGAAGCGGATCAGGATGTGCGGCAGGCCCGCGGTGCCGAGCACGAGAGCGATCGCGAGGGAGACGAAGTCGATCTTGCTGGTCTCGCTCACGCCGTACTTGAGGCCCGGCTCCAGGAACGCCTGGCCCTTGCCGCTGTTGGACGCCGCCGTGCCGAGCAGGTCGGAGAGGTTGAACCCGAACTTCGCCAGCACGATCACCACGATCAGGGCCGAGCCCGCCATCAGCAGCACGGCCTTGACGATCTGCACCCAGGTGGTGCCCTTCATGCCGCCGACGGTGACGTAGAAGATCATCAGCGCGCCGACCGCGAAGATCGTGACGTTCTTGGCCGTGTCGCCGTCGACGCCGAGCAGCAGCGCGACCAGGGCGCCGGCGCCGACCATCTGCGCGAGCAGGTAGAAGATCGACACGACGACGGTCGAGGTCGCCGCCGCCGTACGCACCGGACGCTGCCGCATCCGGAACGCGAGCTGGTCGGCCATCGTGTAGCGGCCGGAGTTGCGCAGCATCTCGGCGACGAGCAGCAGGGCGACGAGCCAGGCCACCAGGAACCCGATCGAGTAGAGGAAGCCGTCGTACCCACTCAGCGCGATGGCGCCGGAGATGCCGAGGAACGACGCCGCGGACATGTAGTCGCCGCCGATCGCGAGCCCGTTCTGGACGCCGGAGAAGCCGCGGCCGCCGGCGTAGAAGTCCGCCGCGCCCTGGGTCTGCCGGCTCGCCCAGAAGGTGATGCCGACGGTGATCGCGACCACCAGCAGGAACAGGAAGGTGGTGAGTGCCTGGTCGCCGTCCATGTCAGCGCCTCCCCTCGAGCTCGGCGACGTACTGCTCGTCGAGCTTGCGCGCCAGCGGGTCGAGCCGGCCGGTCGAGTAGCGGCTGTAGACCCACGCGAGCAGGAACGTCGTGGCGAACTGCAGGAGGCCGAAGACCAGGGCCACGTTGACGTTGCCCCAGAGCTGCCTGCTCATGAGGCCGTGGGCCCAGTTGCTCATCACGACGTAGAGCAGATACCAGGCGAGGAAGGCCGCGGTCGCCGGGAGGACGAACGCCCGGTAGAGCCGGCGCAGCTCGCGGAAGTCGGGCTCCTGGTGCAGCGTGTCGTAGATCGGATCGTGTCGTGCCGCTTGGTCGTGCGGCTGGCCATGGACGTTCGTCACGGAGGGCACCCCTCTCGAGCGGATGTGATCGCGGTCACCGTAGGGACACCCGTTCCCGCTCCGTGAGCCCCGGACGCCGCTTGCGCGCCGAGCGGGTCCCGGCTGTCGGTGAGCGGTCGGTCTCGTACGACGAGCGGTTGTTCCGGGGGCTGACTGTCCGCTGGACGCCGAGTCGGCGCAGTCTCAGCTGAGATTGCGCCGACTCGGCCAACGCTGGGCAGTAGTTCCCGCCGACTCGGCGTCGCGGTCAGCCCCGGTCCAGCTCCACCGTCTCGGGAGTGTGCAGCCGCACCAGGAACCGGCCGGCGCCCGGCGGCACCCGGGACGCGGTGAGCAGCGAGACGACCACCATCGTCGCCAGCGCGAGCGGGACGGTCCACGCGGCCGGCTGGCTCATCAGCGTGTCCACCCAGCCGTCCGGGCGCGACGTGGTGAGCGTCCAGCCGATCGCGACGCCGGAGCCGAGGCCGCCGGCGAGCAGCCCGGCGATCGCGCCGGCGTCGGTGAGGCCGCGCCACCAGATCCCCAGCAGCAGCAGGGGGCAGAACGTCGCCGCGGCCATCGCGAAGGCCAGCCCGACCGCCCGGGCGACACCGAGGTTGGGCGCGGCCAGCGCCACCACGCACGGCACCGTCACCGCGAACACCGCGCCCAGCCGGAACGCCGCGATCCCGCCCAGCCGCGACCAGGTGCGACCGAACACGTCCTGGCTGAGCACACCGGCCACGGCGATCGACAGGCCCGACGACGTCGAGAGGAACGCCGCGAACGCGCCCGCGGTCACCAGCCCCGTGAGCAGCTCGCCGAGCGGCCCGTCGACCATGATCCGCGGCAGCTCCAGCACCAGCGCGTCCGACCTCCCCGGCTCGGCCAGCGCCGGCGCGTAGACCCGCCCGAGCGCGCCGTACGTCGGCGGCAGCAGGTAGAAGACGCCGAGCAGGGCGAGCACGACGAGCGTCGTACGGCGGGCGGCCCGGCCGTCCGGGTTGGTGTAGAAGCGCACCACCACATGGGGCAGGCCCATCGTGCCGAGGAAGGTCGCGAGGATGAGGGAGTAGGTGACGTACAGCCCCTCCGACCCGCCGGACGCGAGCGGCACCGACCAGCCGTCGCCGCCGGCGACCCGGGGCGCGCCGTCGCCGGCCCAGACCGCGAGCAGCACCATCGCCGGCACGAGCAGCGCGGTCAGCTTGAGCCAGTACTGGAACGCCTGGACGAAGGTGATGCTGCGCATCCCGCCGGAGGTGACGTTGGCGAGCACCACCACGCCGACGATCACCGGGCCGAGCCAGGTCGGCGCGCCGACGGTCGAGCGCAGCGTGATGCCGGCGCCCTGGAACTGCGGCAGCAGGTAGAGCCACCCCACCGCCACCACCATGAGCGAGCAGACCGCCCGCACCGGCCGGGTGCCCAGCCGCGCCTCGGCGAAGTCGGGCAGCGTGTAGGCGCCCGAGCGGCGCAGCGGCGCGGCGACCAGCACCAGCAGCACGAGGTAGCCCGCGGTCCAGCCGACCGGGTACCACAGCATGTCCGCACCGAAGGTCAGCACCAAGCCGGCGACGCCGAGGAACGACGCGGCGGAGAGGTACTCGCCGCCGATCGCGCTGGCGTTCAGCCGTGGCCGCACCGACCGCGACGCGACGAAGAAGTCGCTCGTCGTACGGGAGAAGCGCAGTCCCCACGTGCCGATCAGCAGCGTCGCGAGCGTGACCAGGGTGACCGCGACGATGCCCGGCGCGGCGTTCATCCGCGATCCACCTCGCCCACGAGCTCGGCGAAGTCGCGCTCGTTGCGCTCGGCGCGGCGCACGTAGGCCCAGCCGAGGCCGAGCAGCGTCGGGTAGACGACCACGCCGAGCAGCAGCCACGGCAGCGGTACGCCGAGCAGGTCGACCGCGGCCAGGCCCGGCCACAGGTGGAACGCCAGCGGCAGCGTGCCGACCAGCAGCACCAGCGCGAGCAGGATGCCGAGCGCCAGCCGCAGCTGCTCGCGCAGCAGCGACCCGAGGTAGACGCCGCCGAGCCGGGTCTCGTCGTCGATGTCGCTGGTGCGAGCGGCAGGGGTACGGCGCCGCGGCGGGCCGGTGACGCGGACCCGCTCCGGCGGGGTGCCGGTGTCGGTCACGAGCGCGTCCGGCTCTGGAGGAGGAGCTCGCGCAGCTCGCGGGTGTGCCGGCGGCTGACCCCGAGCTCGACCGGCGGGCTGCCGACGACGACCGTGCAGCGGCCGCTGTCCATCCGCACCTCGCGCACGTGCGCCAGCGAGACCAGCAGCGAGCGGTGGATGCGGACGAAGCCGGCGTCGGCCCAGTCCTCCTCCAGCACCGCGAGGGGAGTGCGCACGAGATGCGAGTCGCCGGCGGTGTGCAGCCGCGCATAGTCGCCCTGCGCCTCCACGTGGGTGATGTCGGACCGGTTCACGAAGCGGGTCACGCCGCCGCGCTCGACGGCCACCTGGGTGTCCTGGTCGGCGCGCGGCTCGGCGCCGACCACGCGGCGTACCGCCTCGGCCAGCCGCTCGGCGCGCACCGGCTTGAGGACGTAGTCGACCGCGTGCACGTCGAACGCCTCGACCGCGTGCTGCTCGTGGGCGGTGACGAACACGACCTGCGGCGGCGTGCGGAACCGGCTGAGCACCTGCGCGAGCTCGAGCCCGGTGAGGCCGGGCATCTGGACGTCGAGGAACACCACGTCGATCGACGACTCCTGCAGCAGCCGCAGCCCGTCGGTGGCGGAGTCGCTGACGAGCACCTCGCCGATCCGGTCGTCCCGCTCGAGCAGGAACCGGATCTCGTCCAGCGCCGGCCGCTCGTCGTCGACGACCAGCGCGCGGAGCCGACTCACGCGTGCACCCCCGGCGCGAACTTGGGCACTCGGACGAGGACCTTGGTGCCGGCGTCCCGGTTGGTCTCGACGACCAGGCCGTACTCGTCGCCGAACGCGTTGCGCAGCCGGCCGTCGACGTTCCCGAGCCCGGTCGAGTCGAGCGCGGCGTCGCCGGCGAGCGCGCGGCGGACGACCTCCGGGTCCTCGCCGGCCCCGTCGTCCTCGACCTCGATCACGCACTCCTGGCCCTGGTCGCGCGCGACGATCGTGATGTGGCCGCCGCCCTCGGCGCCCTCGAGGCCGTGCCGCACGGCGTTCTCGACCAGCGGCTGGATGCAGAGGAACGGTACGGCGACGGGCAGCACCTCCGGGGCGATCCGCAACGTCACCTGGAGACGGTCCCCGAACCTGGCCTGCTCCAGCAACAGGTACCGCTCGACCGAGCGCAGCTCCTCCGCGAGCGTCGTGTACTCGCCGTGCCGGCGGAAGGAGTAGCGGGTGAAGTCGGCGAACTCCAGCAGCAGCTCGCGGGCGCGGTCGGGGTCGGTGCGCACGAAGCTCGCGATCGCGCCGAGCGAGTTGTAGATGAAGTGCGGGCTGATCTGGGCCCGCAGCGCGCGCACCTCGGCCTCCATCAGCCGGGTGCGGCTGGCGTCGAGCTCGGCCAGCTCGAGCTGCCCGCTCACCCACTGCGCCACCTCGTCGGCCGCCCGGGCGAGCCCCGCGGTCGCGTGCGGCGAGAACGCCTGGAGGGTCCCGACCACCCGCTCGTCGGCGACGAGGGGGCTGACGATCGCGGTGCGGATCTCGCAGCCGGGTACGTCGCAGGGCAGCTCCCCGCGGTCGAACATCCGGGTGCTGCCGCGGTCGACGGTCGCGACGGCGAGCCGGCCGCACTGGTCTTCGTGGTGCTGGCCGGGGCCGTGCCACGCGAGCGACCCGGCGGTGTCGGTCAGCGCGAGCGCCGGCGTACCGAGGAGGTCGTGGAGATGGCGCAGGCTGCGCTCGGCGCTGTCGCGGTTGAGCCCGGCGCGCAGCGCGGGAGAGGCCAGCGAGGCGCTGTGCAGCGTCCGGAACGTGGCGCGGTCCGCCTCCGTCCCGAGATGGCGGCGTCGCCAGGGCCGGGTCATGCCGGACAGGATGTCAGCCGGTGTCCTGCAGCAGAACCCGTTCGCCCAGCGGCTGCGTCGGCCTGCGCGAGTCGGGGTGGCGCCCGGCGTACTGCTCGATCTGCTCCGGCGACCACGTCACCGGCTCGCGGAGCACGGCCCAGGCGACGCCCTCGGTGCACGGCGGGGTGGTGAGCGAGCCGGAGTAGCGGTAGGCGCGGAGGTCGTCGGGCAGCAGCGCGCGCGGGTCGACCGGCTCGGTGGTCGGCACCGGGTCCCCGCCCTCCTCCGGCGCGTTGGCGAGCACATCGTCGACGACCGGCAGCGCCGGCCCCTCCTCGACGAGTACGCCGAGCACGGCGAGCGAGCCGTCCTCGGCCTGGTGCACCAGATGCATCTCGGCGGCGTACGCCCTGCCGTCGACCCGGTGCTCGCTCGGTGTGTGGAAGTGGAACTGGGTCAGGGTGTAGGCCTTGCCGTCGAGGGTCATCGTGCCGGCGCCCGCGAGCGTCGTCTGCACCGAGTGGCCGGTGTCGACCACGGTTGCGGCCGAGGCGGTGTAGGCGAGCTCGGGGTCGGCCAGGTCCTGCCGGGTGGCGTCCGCGAGGTCGACCGGCGACTGCTCGGTGCCGGACGCACACGTGTCGCCCCAGGCGCCGACGTCCTCGTAGGTCCACTGCTGCGCGGCGCGGTCGTCGTCGGACCGCTCCCGCTCGTCCTCCTTCTCACCGCAACCGGTGAGCAGGGCAGCGAGGAGGGTGAGGATGGCGGCGGCTCGCACGCCCCGGACGCTAGCGGAAGTCGATCAGCAGCACGTCCGGATCGGCGCCGTCGTCGGCGACCGGTGCAGACATCTCCGGCGCGGTGTCGGTGTCGGCCTCTGCCTCGCTCTCGGTCTCCTGCCGGTCGGCCACGACCGCGCGGAAGCAGGCGGCGACGTAGGGGAGCTGCATGCCGTCCATGCCGCGGCCGTAGTCGTCGTAGAACGCCAGCACCTCGGCCAGCGTGGCCGCCCGGCCCTCGTCGTCGAGCACCGCGACGCTGGAGCGCGAGAGCGCCAGCTCCTGGATCGAGTCGCGGTCGACGACCTGCCAGTGCCGGAAGGTCTCGTCCTCGACGAGCCCGAAGTGCTCGGAGAGGATCAGCGGCTCCTCGCTGCGCAGCTGGTCCTGGCTGCCGATGATCGCCCCGAGCCTCCGCACCCACGGGATCCGCTCGTCGCGCCGGTTCCACACCAGCGCCAGCCGGCCGCCGGGCTTGAGCACCCGCGCGATCTCCGGCAGCGCCCGCTCGTGGTCGAACCAGTGGAACGCCTGCGCGACCACCACGACGTCGAAGACCCCGTCGGGAGCGGGGATCTGCTCCGCCGACGCCACCGAGGTGAGTACGTCGGGCAGCCGCTCGCGCAGCCGCGCCAGCATCGCGTCGTCGGGGTCGGTGGCGTGCACGTCGTGGCCGAGCGCCACCAGCACCTCGGTCAGCTTGCCGGTGCCGGCGCCGAGCTCGAGCACGGTCACCGGCTCCTCGCCGACCAGCCAGGCCGCCGCCTCGCGCGGGTACGTGGGGCGGGCGCGGTCGTAGGCGCCGGCCACCGAGCCGAAGGACCGGGCCGGATCGAGGGGGGAGGGATCGGTCATCGGTCTCACCGTACCCGTCGATAGCCTCGTGTCTCGTGACCGCTGACCCGTTGTCCCGGCTGGCCTCCCTGGAGGGCGTGCCGTCGGCCCTGGCGGCCGCCCGGGACGGGATCGACGTGATGCTGCGCGACCGGGGCCTGCGGCGTACCTCTCCGGAGACGACGGCCGAGAGCCTGCTCCGCGGCGCGCACGCCAGCGCGGTGCTGGAGGGCTCCGCGTCGTCGCTGGCGTCGGTGCGGTCGGGGGAGGCCGACGAGGTGGCGGCCGACGCGGTGCGGGTCTCGACCGAGCTGCTCGCGCTCGCGCCGTCCCTCTCGCGGACGCCGCTCCAGGCGCTCGCCCGCATCCACGCGCTCGCGGCCGCGCGGCTGCCCGAGGACGCCCGCGGCCGGCCGCGGTACGCCGCCGCGGCCGGC
The DNA here is from genome assembly GCF_054782915.1 of Nocardioides hungaricus. Taxonomy (NCBI): domain Bacteria; kingdom Bacillati; phylum Actinomycetota; class Actinomycetes; order Propionibacteriales; family Nocardioidaceae; genus Nocardioides; species Nocardioides hungaricus. Next base: position 41,514 of record NZ_BAAGRO010000020.1, read on the forward strand.
CGGCTGCGCGGCGTCGGCGACCTGCTGACCGCTCCGACGTCGGCGCCGGCGCTGCTGCTCGCCGCGGTCGTACACGCCGAGCTCGCGACGGCCGCGCCGTTCGGCTCGCACGACGGCGTCGTCGCCCGCGCCGCCGAGCGGCTGGTGCTGGTCGCGCGCGGCGTCGACGAGAAGTCGCTCGTCGTCCCCGAGGCGGGGCACCTGGCGCTGCGGGCGCAGTACGAGTCCAACCTGCGCGGGTACGCCGGCGGCGGTTCCGCGGGCGTGCACGGCTGGCTGCTCTACGCGGCCGAGGCGTACGCGGCCGGCGCGGAGGCGAGTCCGTTGAGGAGAGAGTCGTAGAGATGCGAACGGCACCCGGCGTTCACGTTGGTTGGACCGGGTGCCGTCGCTGACACGTGAGACCGTCGGCTACCAGGCGTGCATCATCAACTGCTGCCCCGGGTGTGTCCCGGTCCGGTCAGCGCCCTGTAGGAAGGGTGGATCGCCGCGTGGGTACCCGGCTCACGTGCTGCCCTCTGGAGTTCTGGGTCCTGTCTACGCCTCTTCGCCGCGACCTTCAAGGGTTGACATTCGGCCCAGGTCAGTCCTCAGGCCCCCAGCCGCCGCTTGCGGGCGTTGGCCCACAGCACCCCGCCGACCGCCACGACGCCCCCGACGGCGAGCGCGGCGAGCGCCGGCTTCGCCGGCGGCAGCGGCACCCGGGCGCGCAGCGCGACCGGCTTGGTGAACACCAGGACCGGCCAGCCCTGCTCGGCCGCGATGCGGCGCAGCTCCCGGTCGGGGTTGACCGCGTGCGCGTGGCCGACGGCCTCGAGCATCGAGACGTCGGTGACGGAGTCGCTGTAGGCGTAGCTGCTGGCGAGGTCGTAGCCGCGCTCCCGGGCGAGCTCCTCGATCGCGCGCGCCTTCTCCTCGGCGTACGCGTAGTACTCGATGCCGCCGGTGTACCTGCCGTCCGCGATCTCCATCCGGGTCGCGATGACGTGGTCGGCGCCGAGCATCTCGGCGATCGGCTCGACCACCTCCGCGCCCGACGCGGACACGATCACCACGTCCCGCCCGGCGAGGTGGTGCTCCTCGATGAGCGAGACGGCCTCGTCGTACACGAGCGGGTCGACGATGTTGTGGAGGGTGTCCGCGACGATCTCGCGGACCGTCGCGACGTCCCAGCCGGCGCACAGCTGCGACATGAACTGCCGCAGCTTCTCCATCTGGTCGTGGTCCGCGCCGCCGACGAGGTAGACGAACTGGGCGTACGCCGAGCGCAGCACCGCCCGCCGCGAGATCAGCCCGCCTGCCTGGAACGGCTTGCTGAACGCGAGCGTGCTCGACTTCGCGATGACCGTCTTGTCGAGGTCGAAGAAGGCCGCGGCCGGGCGGAGCGCCATGCCGCAATCGTAGGTGGTGGGATCGGCCCGACGGCCCACATTCCGTCCACAGACATCGTGTCGAACCCCTTTGTTCACAAGGGATTCGCGTGCGGGGTGCCCTCGTCGGCGACCGCGGGGACGATCGCCGCATGACCGCACCGCTCCTCATCACCCGCGACCCATCCCTGCTCGACGAGCTGCTCCGGCTCGCCGCCGCGGCCGGCGTCACGCCCGACGTCGCCGCCGACGGCGGCGCCGCGCTGCGCGGCTGGTCCGCCGCCCCGCTGGTGCTCGTGGGCGCCGACGCGGCCGACGACCTCGCGCGGCTCGCGCCCGTCCGGCGGCCCCGGGTGTACGTCGTCTCCTGGGGCGCCGTCCCCGACGAGCTGTTCCGGGTGGCGCTCGAGATCGGTGCGGAGAGCGTGGCCCGGCTGCCCCGCTCCGAGGGGTGGCTGACCGAGTTGCTCACCGATGTCGGCGAGGGCGAGCCGCGCACGGAGGGCCTGCTGGTGGGTGTCGTCGGCGGCAGCGGCGGCGCCGGAGCGACCACGCTCGCCTGCGCGCTCGGCCAGGCCGCCGCGCGCCGCGGCCGCGCCGTCGTGGTCGACGCCGACCCGCTCGGCCCGGGCGTCGACCGGGTGCTCGGGCTGGAGGAGCAGGACGGCGTCCGCTGGGACGGGCTCTGCGACACCACGGGCCGGCTCAGCGCCCGCGCCCTGCGCGAGGCGCTGCCGCGGCGCGAGGGCCTGGGTGCCCTGGGCTGGAACGCCGCCCGGCCCGGCAGCCTCCAGGCGTTCGCGGTCCGCGAGGTGCTGTCCGCTGCCCGGCGCGGCCACGACCTGGTCGTGGTCGACCTGCCCCGCACCCCCGACCCGCTCGTCGACGAGATCGCCGCCCGGTGCGACCGGCTCCTGGTCGTCGTGGTGCCGACCGTCGCCGGCGTCGCCTCGGCGGTCCGCGTCTGCTCCCGGCACCTCGACCCGACCACGGTGCGCCTCGTGGTCCGTGGGCCGGGCATCGACCCGACCTCCGTCGCCCGCGCCACCGGCGTACCCGTCCTCGCCACGATGGGCGACCAGCGCGGCCTCGCCGAGGCGATCGACCTCGGCCTCGGCCCGGTGCGCTCGCGCCGCGGCACCCTCGGCCGAGCCGCCGACGAGATCCTCGACCAGCTCGTGCTGATGCGGACCGCGGCGGCATGACGGCGGATCTGGAGGCGGTCCGCGACCGGCTCGCCCGCAGCCCCGGCGACCTCACGCCCCACCGGGTCGCCGAGGCGCTGCGCGAGAGCGGCCGCCCGGTCGGCGACGCGGCGGTCCTCGAGGTCTACGAGGCGCTGCGCCGCGACGTCGTCGGCGCCGGCCCGCTCGAGCCGCTGCTGCGCACGCCACACGTCACCGACGTCCTGGTCAACGGCGCCGACGAGGTCTACCTCGACCGCGGTGCCGGCCTCGAGCGCACCACCGTCCGCTTCCCCGGCGAGGAGTCCGTCCGCCGCCTCGCCCAGCGCCTCGCCGCCCTCGGCGGTCGCCGGCTCGACGACGCGACGCCGTACGCCGACCTCCGGCTGCCCGACGGCACCCGCTTCCACGCGGTCCTCGCCCCGCTCGCCCGGCCCGGCACGCTGGTCTCGCTGCGGGTGCCGCGGTCGCGCACGTTCACCGTCGAGGAGCTCGTGGACGCCGGCACCCTCACACCCGACACCGCCCGGCTGCTGCTCGCGATCGTCGAGGCCCGGCTCGCGTTCCTCGTCAGCGGCGGCACCGGCTCCGGCAAGACCACCCTGCTCGCCGCCCTCCTCTCGCGGGTGGCTCCCGACGAGCGGATCGTCGTGGTCGAGGACGCCAGCGAGCTGCGCCCCGACCACCCCCACCTGGTCGCACTCGAGGGCCGCCCGCCCAACCTCGAGGGCGCCGGCGCTGTCGAGGTCCGCACCCTGGTCCGCCAGGCGCTCCGCATGCGGCCCGACCGGCTCGTCGTCGGCGAGGTCCGCGGCGCCGAGGTCGTGGACCTGCTGGCCGCGCTCAACACCGGGCACGAGGGCGGCTGCGGCACCGTGCACGCCAACTCCGCCGTCGACGTCCCCGCCCGGATCGAGGCGCTCGCGCTCGCCGCCGGCCTCGGCCGCGCGGCCGCGCACAGCCAGCTCGCCTCGGCCGTGCACGTCGTGCTGCACCTCGCGCGCGGACCCGACGGCACCCGTCGCCTGCGCCAGGTCGCCGTCCCCGAGCGCCGTCCCGACGGGCTGGTCGCGATGGTGCCGGCGCTCGACGTCGACGACCACGGCGTCGCCACGCCCGGCCCCGGTGCGCCGGTGCTGGCCGACCGGGTGGCCGACCGGGTGGCGACATGACCGCGGTCGCGGTCGTCTGCGCCGCGCTCGCCGCCCTGCTGCTCGTCCGGCCGCCGACCCGGTTGACCGCGCCCCGGGTGCCGCGCGCCGTGCTGCTGGCGCCCGTGCTCCTGATCCCGGTGGTCGTGCCCCGGTTCGGTGCCCTGGCGGTCGTCGTCGGGGCCGCGGCCCTCGGCGGCGTCGCGCTGTGGCGTCGCCGGCGCCGACGACGTGTGGCGGCCCGGGTCGCGGCCGACGTGCTCGAGACCTGCGAGCTGCTCGCCGGCGAGCTCGCGGCCGGGCGACCCTCGGGCGAGGCGCTGGCCCGGGCGGCCGACGCCTGGCCGCCGCTCGCCCCGGTGGCCGAGTCGTTCCGGGTCGGCGCGGACGTCCCCGCCTCGCTGCGCGCGCTCGCCGGACGACTGGAGGGCGCCGCGGACCTGCGGGTCGTGGCCGCCGCCTGGCAGGTCGCCCACCGCACCGGCCAGGGACTCGCGTCCGCGGTCGACCGGGTCGCGGAGTCGCTGCGCGCCGAGGCCGCCACCCGCCGGGTGGTCGAGGGCGAGCTGGCCTCGGCCCGCGCCACCGCCCGGCTGGTCGCCGGGCTGCCGGTGCTCGCGCTGGCGATGGGCTCGGGTGCGGGAGGCGACCCGTGGGGCTTCCTGCTCGGCCAGCCGGCCGGGCTCGCCTGCCTCGCCGGCGGCCTCGCGTTCGGGCTCGCCGGGCTGTGGTGGATCGAGGCGATCGCGGCCGGGGTCGAGGCATGAGTCCGTGGCTCCCCGTCGTCTGCGCTGCGCTCGCCGCCGCGCTGGCGATGCCGCCCCGCGCCCGGCTGCCGGCGTCGACAACGCCTGCTCCCGCGGCGTCGACGACCGGATGGCTGCACCGGCACCGGCTGCTGTGGAGCGCGCTCGCCGGACTCGGCGCCTTCCTGCTCCTCGGTGGCGCCCTCGCGCCGGCCGCCGCGGTCGGTGCCGCCGTGGCGACCTGGATCGTGGTGGGCCGCGCCGAGCCGGCCGAGGTGCGGCGCCGCCGGGCCGAGGTACGCCGCGACCTCCCGCACCTCGTCGACCTGTTCGCCGCGACGCTGCGCGCCGGTGCCGCGCCCGCCGACGGGGTCGCCGTCGTGGCGACCGCGCTGCCCGGGGCCGCCGCCGACCGGCTGTCCGGGGTCGCCGCCCGGCTGGCCCTCGGGCTCGACCCGGTGCAGGTGTGGTCCGGGCTGGCCGACGACCCCGAGCTCGGCCGGCTGGGTCGCGCGCTCGCCCGGGCGCAGGCGAGCGGCGCCCCCGTCGTACCCGCCGTCGAGCGGCTCGCCGACGACCTCGCCGTCGCCGGCCGCGCCGCGACGGAGGACCGCGCCCGCGCGGTCGGCGTCAAGGCCGCGCTGCCGCTGGGGCTGTGCCTGCTGCCGGCGTTCGTGCTGATCGGCATCGTGCCGCTCGTCGTCGCCCTGCTCACGGCCCTCGACCTCGGCCCGTGAGCCGTCCACAGCAAGGGGTCCCGACCGCCGACTCCACAAGGCGCCGTCCGAGCCGGGCGAGATGTCCCCGCGATCGCGGAGGGTCGACCCGACGGCCGCATCGGGCGGCCGGGAACGGAGACCCAGATGACCAGCTCGAAGCCTCGCCGCCGCGACCAGCGCGGCATCACCACCGCCGAGTACGCCGTCGGCACGGCCGCCGGCGCCGGCCTGGCCGGACTGCTCTACAAGCTGCTCACCGGCGGCTTCGGCGACCAGCTCCTCAAGACCCTGTTCGACCACGTGCTCGGGCTGCTGGGCATCGGATGAGGACCCGCTCCGAGCGCGGCGCCGCCACCGCCGAGCTCGCGATGGTGCTGCCGCTCCTGGTGGCGGTGACCATCGGGCTGGTCTGGCTGCTCGCGGTCGGAGCGGCCCAGGTCCGCACGGTCGACGCCGCCCGCGAGACGGCCCGGGCGGTCGCGCGCGGTGACGGGGTCGCGGCGGCGATCGCCCGCGGAGAGCGGGTCGCGCCGCCCGGCAGCCGGGTCAGCGTCCGCGACGACGGCGACCAGGTGGTCGCCGTCGTCACGGGCCGGGTGTCCGGGCCTGGCGGGCTGTTCGGCCGGCTGCCGGGCGCCACCGTCTCGGCCGAGGCGGTCGCGGTCGCCGAGGAGTCGCCGTGAGCCGCGACGAGCGCGGCGCGGTCACGCTGTTCGCGGTCTCGTGCCTGGCCGTGCTCCTGCTGCTCGGCGCGGCCCTCGGGGTCGTCGCGGCGATGGTCCGGGCGCACCGCACCGCCCAGGCGGCGGCCGACCTCGCCGCCCTGGCCGCGGCCGGTGCCGTGGGCGAGAGCGACCCGTGCGCGGCCGGCGCGGCGGTCGCGACGGCGAACGGCGCCCGCCTGGCGACCTGTGCGGTCGCCGGTCGCGACGTGACCGTGCGGGTGGTCGTCACCGGCCCGCGCTGGCTCGGACAGGACGCCGACTTCTCCGCCGAGGCACGGGCCGGTCCGGGCTGAGGCTCCTCAGGAGGAGCTGCCGCCCCGGTCGGGATCCCGGCGCTCGTCGGACTGGTGCCTCTCGAGCTTCTCGTGCAGCTCGCCGAGCTGCCTGCTCTCGCGGCGCTGCCGGAGGGTGCGCTTGGTGCCCCACTTGGTGAACCCGAAGCCCCACAGGATCGCCAGGCCCGCGCCGAGACCGACGAAGAACATCGCCATCGCGCCGATGTCGGCGCCGAGCAGCCCGACGTTGGTCCCCTCGGCGGTGAAGAGGGCGGCGACGATCGCCAGCGCGCCGAGACCGATGAGGACGAGACCGAGGACGACCATGCCTCGGAGGCTATGCCCGCCCGAGCAGCACGTCGAGGAGCGCGGCCGCGCCGGCCTTGTCGAGCGGGTTGTTCTGGTTGCCGCACTTGGGCGACTGGATGCAGGAGGGGCACCCGTCGGCGCACTCGCAGGACCGGATGGTGTCGCGGGTCGCGGTGAGCCACGGCCGGGCCGCGTGGAAGCCGCGCTCGGCGAAGCCGGCGCCGCCGGGGTGGCCGTCGTGGACGAAGACGGTGAGCGTGCCGGTGTCGGGGTGCCGCGCGGTCGAGACGCCGCCGATGTCCCAGCGGTCGCAGGTGGCGAACAGCGGCAGCAGCCCGATCGAGCAGTGCTCGGCGGCGTGCGCGGCGCCGGGCAGGTCGCCGCCGGCGAGCCCGCCCTCGGTGAGCGCCGGCTGGGGCACGGTCCACCAGACGGCGGCGGTGCGCAGCGTCCGCTCCGGCAGGTCGAGCGGCTCCTCGCCCAGGACCTCGCCGCCGGGCTGGCGGCGCTTGAGGAACGACACCACCTGGTGGCGCACGTCCACCTCGCCGAAGGAGAGCCGGCAGTCGCCCCAGGCCGCGTGCTCCCGCTCGCGCACGATGGCGATGTCGGTGACCTCGCGGGCGGTCGTGGAGTAGTCGGGCTCGGCGCGCTCGATCACCGCGGCGTGGTCCTCGAGGTCGAGCGAGCGGACCAGCCAGGTCTCGCCGCGGTGCACGTAGACCGCGCCGGGGTGGGCGGTCGAGTGCGCGCCGGCGGCGTCGACGGTGCCGACCATCCGGCCGGTCTCCGCCTCGACCAGCTGCACCGGGGCGCCGCCGGTCGAGCGGATGTCGGCGAGGTCGCTAGCCCGGCGCCGGTCGGTCCAGAACCACCCGCGCGGGCGACGGCGCAGCAGGCCGCCCTCGGCGAGCGCGGCCACGACCTCGCGGGCGGTCGGCCCGAACAGCGGCAGGTCCGCCTCGGTCAGCGGGATCTCGTGCGCGGCGGCGCAGAGGTGCGGCCCGAGGACATAGGGGTTCGACGGGTCGAGGACGGTGGCCTCGACGGGAGCGCCGAGCAGGGCGTCGGGGTGGCTGATCAGGTAGGTGTCCAGCGGGTCGTCGCGCGCGACCAGCACGCCGAGGGCGTCCTGCCCGCCGCGCCCGGCCCGGCCGAGCTGCTGCCAGAGCGCGGCGCGGGTGCCCGGGAAGCCGGCCATCAGCACGGCGTCCAGCCCGCTGATGTCGATGCCGAGCTCGAGCGCGTTGGTGGCGGCGAGCCCGGTGAGCTCGCCGCCGCGCAGGGCCTCCTCGATCGCGCGCCGCTCCTCGGGCAGGTAGCCGCCGCGGTACGACGCCACCCGGCCCGGCAGCGAGGGGTCGACGTCGGCCAGCAGCTCGGCGGCGGCCATCGCGACCTGCTCGGCGCCGCGCCGGGAGCGGACGAACGCGAGCGTGCGGACGTCCTCGACGACCAGGTCGGCGAGCAGGTCGGCGGCCTCCGACGAGGCGGCCCGGCGCACCGGCGCGCCGTTCTCGCCCAGGAAGGAGGTGAGCGGCGGCTCCCACAGCGCGAGCGACACCTCGCCGCGCGGCGACGCGTCGCCGGTCACCGCGAGCACGTCGAGCCCGGTCAGCCGCCGCGCGAACACCTCCGGCTCGGCCACCGTCGCCGAGGCGAGCACGAACGTCGGGTGCGCGCCGTACGACGCGCAGATCCGTCGCAGCCGCCGCAGCACGTGCGACACGTGCGCGCCGAACACGCCGCGGTAGTGGTGGCACTCGTCGACCACGACGTAGCGCAGCGACCCGAGGAACGCCGCCCACCAGCCGTGCCCGGGCAGCAGCGAGCGGTGCAGCATGTCGGGGTTGGTGAGGACGTACTCGCCGTGGTCGCGGGCCCAGTCGCGCTGCTCGCGCGGGCTGTCGCCGTCGTGGGTGGCGGCGCGGACGTCGAGCCCGAGCGCAGTGATGCTCGCGAGCTGGTCCTGGGCGAGCGCCTTGGTCGGCGCCAGGTAGAGCACGGTCGCGCCGCGCTGCCCCCGAGAGCCGCGCCCGGCCCGGATCGCGGACAGCGCCGGCAGCTGATAGCCGAGGCTCTTGCCGGACGCGGTGCCGGTCGCCATCACGACGTGCCGGCCCTCGTGGGCGGCCTCGGCGGCGACGGCCTGGTGCGCCCACGGCCGGGCGACCCCGCGGTCCGTGAACGCGGCGACCACGTCCCCGGGCGCCCAGGCGGGCCAGCCGGCGTGCCTCGCCTCGCGCGCGGGCAGCACCTCGAGGTGGCGCAGCCGGTCCTCGCGACCGGGTACGCCGGCCAGGCGGTCGACCACGCCCGACACGCCGGACGGGCGTGATCCCAGGGGAGAGTCGAGCGTGGACGTCACCCCCTCAGCATGGCTCCCGGCACCGACAGATCCGCGGCGTGAGGCCCCCGGCGGGCGGGACTCTGTGCACGGGACGGGGCGGGCATGGTTTCATTGTGCAGGCCGGATGTCGAGGTTCCTCGCCGCGACGCCTCCGGCGACCTGACCAGCGGCACCGGGAGACATACGTGGACCTGGCTCTGACGACGCGCGAGGCCGGTGGCAAGACCATCGTTGCCGTCGGGGGCGAGATCGACGTCTACACGGCGCCCAAGCTCCGCGACAAGATCACCGAGCTCGTCGCGGGCGGTGTCTACGACATCGTGATCGACATGGAGGAGGTCGAGTTCCTCGACTCGACCGGCCTCGGCGTGCTCGTGGGCGGATTGAAGAAGGTGCGCGCCCACGACGGCTCGCTGCAGCTGGTGTGCAACCAGGACCGGCTGCTCAAGATCTTCCGGATCACCGGGCTGGCGAAGGTGTTCGTGATCCACGACTCCGCCGACGCCGCCCTCGCCGGCAACTGACCCGAGCCGCAGGACCCGTCGCCGTGCGGCGGCGGGTCCTCGTGCGTTCCCGGACGGTACGGCGCCGGGCCGTGTGGCCCGGATCACAAGCCCCGGCCCCCTCGTCCGCGTGGGCATGCGTAGACTCCGGCCCGTCCGTGAGATCGGCACCACTCTCCCAGGAGGAAGCGCATGACGGGGATCGCTCCCGCAGTCGTGGAAGTCTCCGGGGGCAACCTCGTCCTGGTCATCGTCGTCGCACTGATCGCGCTGGGCGCGCTCGCGATGGCGGCGATGTTCCGCCAGGAGGTTCTTGCCGCCGGTGAGGGCACCGCCAACATGAAGAACATCGCCCAAGCGGTGCAGGAGGGCGCCAACGCCTATCTGCAGCGGCAGTTCCGCACGCTGGCGATCTTCGCCGCCGTCGCGTTCTTCCTGCTGCTGGCCCTGCCCGCCGACGACACGACGGTGCGGATCTTCCGCTCCGTGTTCTTCCTGGTCGGGGCCGGCTTCTCCGCCGCCGTCGGCTACTTCGGCATGTCGCTCGCGGTGCGGGCGAACCTCCGGGTCGCCGCCGCGGCGCAGGCCGAGGGCCGCGACCCGGCGATGAACATCGGCTTCCGCACCGGCGCCACCGTGGGCATGCTGACCGTCGGCCTCGGCCTCCTCGGCGCCAGCCTCGTCGTGATCCTGTTCCAGGACAAGGCGCCCGACGTGCTCGAGGGCTTCGGCTTCGGCGCCGCGCTGCTCGCGATGTTCATGCGCGTCGGCGGCGGCATCTTCACCAAGGCCGCGGACGTCGGCGCGGACCTGGTCGGCAAGGTCGAGAACAACATCCCCGAGGACGACCCGCGCAACGCGGCGACCATCGCCGACAACGTGGGCGACAACGTGGGCGACTGCGCCGGCATGGCGGCCGACCTGTTCGAGTCGTACGCCGTGACGCTGGTCGCCGCCCTGATCCTCGGCTCGCAGGCCTTCGGCGACAAGGGCCTGGTCTTCCCGCTGCTGATCCCGGCGATCGGCGCGCTGACCGCCGTCGTGGGCGTCTACCTGTGCAAGCCGCGCGCCGGCGAGAACGGCCTGGTCACCATCAACCGGGCCTTCTACATCTCCGCCGCGATCGGCGCGGTCGCGAGCGTGATCCTGGCGTTCGTCTACCTGCCCGGCAGCTTCGGCGACCTCGCGAACGCCAGCGTGCCCTCGGACGGCGACCCGCGGGTCATCGCCGCGGTGGCCGTGGTCATCGGCATCGTGCTGGCCTCGATCATCCTCAGCCTCACCGGCTACTTCACCGGCACCGACCACCGCCCGGTCAAGGACGTCGGCAAGACGTCGCTCACCGGCGCGGCGACCGTCATCCTGTCCGGTCTCGCGGTCGGCTTCGAGTCGGCCGTCTACACGACGCTGGTCATCGGCGCCGCGGTGTTCGGGGCGTTCCTCATCGGCGGCGGCACCGTCGGCGTCGCGCTGTTCGCGGTCGCGCTGGCCGGCTGCGGCCTGCTGACGACCGTGGGCGTCATCGTCGCGATGGACACCTTCGGCCCGGTCTCCGACAACGCCCAGGGCATCGCCGAGATGTCCGGCGACGTCAGCGGCGAGGGCGCCCAGATCCTCACCGAGCTCGACGCGGTCGGCAACACGACCAAGGCGATCACCAAGGGCATCGCGATCGCGACCGCCGTGCTCGCCGCGAGCGCGCTGTTCGGCTCCTATGTCAACGGCCTCAGCGACGCGCTCAAGGAGGTCGGCGACGTCGGCAAGGTGGGCGAGCTGACGGCACTGTCGTTCAGCTTCGACATCTCGAGCCCGAACATCCTCGTCGGCGCGCTGCTCGGCGCCGCGGTCGTGTTCCTCTTCTCGGGTCTCGCGATCAACGCCGTGGGCCGGGCCGCGGGCGCCGTGGTCTACGAGGTGCGCCGCCAGTTCCGCGAGATCCCCGGGATCATGGAGGGCACCGGCCGTCCGGAGTACGGCCGTGTGGTCGACATCGTCACCCGCGACTCGCTGCGCGAGCTCGCCACGCCGGGCCTGCTCGCCGTACTCGCACCGATCGCGGTCGGCTTCGGCCTCGGCGTGGGCCCGCTCGCGGGCTTCCTCGCCGGCGCGATCACGACCGGCACGCTGATGGCGGTCTTCCTCGCGAACTCCGGCGGCGCCTGGGACAACGCGAAGAAGCTGGTCGAGGACGGCCACCACGGCGGCAAGGGCTCGGACGCCCACGCGGCCACGGTCATCGGCGACACCGTCGGCGACCCGTTCAAGGACACCGCCGGCCCGGCGATCAACCCGCTGATCAAGGTGATGAACCTGGTCTCGCTGCTGATCGTCGCCGCCATCGTGAAGCTGTCGGTCGGCGAGGACGCCAACACCCCGCTCCGCATGGTGATCGCGGTCGTGGCGCTCCTCGGCATCGTGGTCGCGGTGGTCGTCTCCAAGCGCCGCTCGGCGGTCATCGGCGACGACGAGCCGGGCCAGGCGGCCCCTCCGCCTCCGCCGCCCCCGCCGGCCGAGGCCGCCCCGAGCGACCCGACCGAGCAGGTCGAGGTGCCGCAGCGGCCGCAGTCGTAGCACGACGACGACGGCCCGCCCGAGATCTCGGGCGGGCCGTCGTCGTGTGTCCGGGCTACTTCCTCCTCGTGGCCTTCTTCACCTTCAGCTTCACGACCTTCGAGGTGGTCGCGGTGGCGAGGTCGGAGCCGGCGTACGCCGCCTTGAGCCGATGCACGCCCGGCTTCAGCTTCCCGAGTCGCACGGTCGCCCTGCCGTTGGCGATCCTGACCCGCTTCAGCACCTTCGCGCCGTCGTAGATCGTGACGGGGCCGCCGGCTCCGGTGATGCCGGGGACCGTGAGGACCAGCTTCAGGCCGGCCCTCTTGCCCTGCTTGACCGTCTTCCTCGGCAGCGACGCCGTCAGCGTCGACACGAGCTTGGGGACGCTCACGCCGGCGGTGCGGAAGCTGCCCGGCCGGTAGCCCGGACGCGTCGCCGTCACCGTGACGGAGAGGACGCGCCCGACGTCCTCGGTCGTCGGCGTGTACGTCGCGGCGGTGGCGCCCGCGATGGCCTGGTCGCCGCGGCGCCACTGGTAGGCGTAGGCCGGCACCTCGCCGAGGCCCCAGACGCCGGGGTTGACGGTCAGCGCCTTCCCGATGGCGCCGCTGCCGCTGATGGTCGGCTGCATCGTCGGGGTGGGTGCGTCGCCGATCACGGCCGTCACCGCGTTGCTGGTGACCACGCCGTCGGTCAGGCCGTCCTTGCGGCCGGTGGCGCGCACCGAGATCGCCTGGTCGAGGTCGGCCGGCACGAGCGTGTAGGTCTGCGCCGTCTGCCCGGCGATCGGCTGCCCGTCGCGGAGCCACGCGTAGCTGGTGGCCACACCCTCCTGGTTCCACTGCGGTGCGCTGGTCGTCAGCTTCGTGCCGACCTTGGGGGTGCCGGCCAGCGACGTGACGGTCGGCGCCGCCGCGGGCGTCACGGCGCTCTCGCCCACGACCGGGATCTGCAGGGCGTTGGTGATCATCTCCAGCGGCAGGAACCCGGCCACGGTGGTGACCACCTCGGCCGTGATCGCGCAGCCCTCCTGGGCCTGGGTCGGCACGAACGACCACACCCCCTCGGTGCCGGGGATCGGCGAGCCGTTGCACAGCCAGGTGATGTCGGTGCTGAGGAGCTGCCCGGGCAGGAGGTTCCAGCTCGGCTGGGTCACGCTCAGCACCTGGCCGACGATGGGGACCCCGGACAGCTGGGGGAGCTGATCCGGCGCCGGCAGCGGCAGGTCGAGGAGTCCGGCCTCCGCCGGACGCGCCTGCGCGGGCGTCGCTGCGGTGACGGTGACGCCGCCGGCGACGAGCGTCGCGGCGGCGAGGGCGCCGAGGGCGCGCGTGAACGTGTGCATGGGTCCCCTTCCGGACTCGGTGCTACCGATACTCGACTTGGTGATGCCCATCACTGGAGTCCTTGACGCAACGGTCTGGACCGGCCCGCCTCGGGCGCGACCTACGCTCGAGGCGTGACCGCGTCCCCGACCATGCCCGACCTGCCCCAGCGGCTCCGTGCCGCGCTGGTCATGGCGGGCTACACCTACGAGGGCGTGGCCGAGGTCCTCGGCCCGGTCGCGCACGCGGCGCTCGGCCGCAACGAGACGACGCCGGGCCTGCGGCGTACGACGGGCGGCTGGCCGCTCGAGACGCTGATCCGACTGTTCCTGCTCCAGGCGCCGGTCGAGGCCGCGGCCGCGCAGCGCGCGCTGCCCGGGCTGGTCGACCGGCTCGCCGCCGAGGGTTTCCTCGAGCAGAGCGTCGGCGAGGTGGCGGCCCGCCTCGACGTCCGGCCGTACGCGACCGACGACCAGCACCTCTGGGTGGCCAGCGACCTGACGCCCGGCCTGGACGGCGGCAGCAGTCGGGTCGGCCCCGACCACGTGCTCGGCATCAGCGCAGCCTCCACCTCGCTCGCCCAGCTGACCCTGCGCGAGCCGGTCGGCCGGGCACTCGACCTCGGCACCGGCTGCGGCGTGCAGGCGCTGCACCTCGCGCGGCACAGCCGCGAGGTGGTCGCGACCGACGTCAACGCCCGCGCGCTGCGGCTGGCGCGCTTCAACGCCGCGCTCAACGACGTGCCCGCGCCGGTCGACGTGCGGAACGGGTCGTTCTTCGAGCCGGTGGCGCGGGAGCGGTTCGACCTGATCGCGACCAACCCGCCGTTCGTGATCTCGCCGGCGACCGACGAGCGCCTCGTCTACCGCGACTCCGGCCTGCCCGGCGACCGCGTCGTCGAGGACATCGTCCGCCGCGCGCCCGACCACCTCGCCGAGGGCGGCTGGTGCCAGGTGCTCGCGAACTGGGTCATCGCCGACGGCGTGCCGTGGGGCGAGCGGATCGACGGCTGGGTGCCCGAGGGGTGCGACGCCCTGGTCGTCCAGCGCGAGGTGGTCGACCCGGCGGCGTACGTCGAGCTCTGGCTCAAGGACGCCGGACTGCACGGCTCGGCCGACTACCTGGTCCGCTACGACACCTGGCTCTCCTGGTTCGAGGAGCAGGGCATCGAGGCGGTCGGGTTCGGCTGGATCAACCTGCGCCGCAGCGGCGGATCGGCCCGCGAGCTGCTCGAGTGGCCCTACGACGTCGAGCAGCCGATCGCGCCGGCGATCCGCGACTGGGCAGTCGGCGTCGACCTCGCCCCCGGCGTCGACCTCGACTCCCACCTCACCACGCGCGTCGACGTCCGCCAGGAGACCCTCGGCGCGCCCGGCGCCGCGGACCCCGAGACCGTGCTGCTCCGCCAGCAGCGCGGCTTCCGCCGGGCCCGGCAGGCCGACACCGTGACGGCCGCGCTGGTGGGAGCCTGCGACGGCGACCTGAGCGTCGGCCAGATCCTGGACGCGGTCAGCACCCTGCTCGACCTGGACGCCGCCCGGACCCGCGAGACCCACCTCCCGGTCGCCCGCGAGCTGGTGGCGGAGGGGTTCCTGCGGGCCTGACCGGTCAGCGCAGCTCGCCCGTGAGGTCGAGCGGCTGCTTGCCCTCCTCGCTCGCGAGCGTGCCGTCGACCTCGAGCCGCAGCACCGGCACCGGGTCGCAGGACGCCTCGAGCACGCGCACCGTGCCCGACCCGCCGGCCGAGCTGGCCGCCTCGTTGCCGAGGTCGCCGGGCGAACCGCCCTCGGTGTCCGCGACGAACAGCACCAGCGGATAGGTGTCCGAATCGCCCGGGCCGTCGATGGGCAGCTCGAAGGTGCGGTCACCCTGGAGCTGGGCGACGCGGCCCTGCACCATCACGAACGGCTTGTCCAAGGTGGCATCGTCATCGCCGCGGTCGCCCTGGAACGAGATCGGGCTGGAGGCCCAGATGGTCCCGGGTGTGGGGCTCTCGATCGGCTGCCCGGTGCCCTGGACGATCGGCGGGTCGCAGGACACCTGGATCTCGTCGAAGGCGTACGTCGAGCCGTCCGGTCGGGTGAGCACCAGCGTGCTCACCGGGCCGCTGGGCGGGTCGGTGGCGACCAGGTCGCCGCCGTCCCGGTCACCGCTGGTGAGCACCGCGGCGGTGCCGGCGGCCGCGACGACCGCCACGGCGACCGTGCCGGCCATCGTCGCGCGCCGGCGCCGGCGGCGTACCCGCACTCGGCGGTCCACCCGCTCCACCGAGTCCGGCGGCGGCGCGAGCGCGCCCGCCAGCTGGTCGAACCCGTCCTTGATCTGCTGCTCGGTCATGCCCATCCTTCCGTCGTGGTGCGCAGCGGGCCGTGCTCGCGCGCATGTTGCCGGAGCCGCTCGGTCCCGCGGGACAGCTGGCTCTTCACCGTTCCCTCCGAGCAGCCCATCCGCTCGGCGATCCCGCGCACGTCGAGGTCCTCGACGTAGCGCAGCGCCAGCGCGGTGCGCCGCCGGGGCGAGAGCGTGGCGAGCGCGTCGACCAGCCAGCCGTCGAGCTCGCCGACCACCTCGACCGGCGCCTCCTCGGGTGGTGTCGCGAGCAGCGGCAGCTCGCGCCGCAGCCGCCGGATCCGGTCGATGTTGAGGCGGACCATCACCGTGCGGGCGTACGCCGCCGGCTCGTCGAACCGGGTGCGTCCCCACCGCTCGCCGATCCGCGCGAGGGTCTCCTGGGTCAGGTCCCACGCGTCGTGCGGGTTCGCGGTCAGGGCGTGCGCCAGGCCCAGCAGCGGCCGGGTCTGCACGGCCACGAAGTCCCTGAAGCCCGCCACGTCGTCGTCGGTCACCAATCGTCCTCCGGATCGTCGAGCCCCGATCGTCGAGCGCTGTGCTCTCCCTTGTGCTCGTCCCTTGTCTGACGGTCCGGCCCCATGAAACGTTGAGGCCGAAGCGCAGTCGAGCAGAGTCCCGAGCGATCCTGCGTCAGAGCGCGGGCGTGACGTCGGTGTGGGTGAAGTCGTGTCCCTTGAACAGCAGCGGCTCGTCGCGGACCTGGGCCAGCGCGTACGACATGCAGTCGCCGAGATTCAGCGCGGCCGGCGACCCGGATCCCCTGCCGTACCGCGCGTAGGCAGCACGCGCGATCCGAGCGTGCTCCTCGGTGAATGCCACGACCTCGGTCAGAGTCCGTCGCACCAGGGTGTCGAGTGCGGCGAGCCGCTCGGGCCGCGCGACGATGGAGGCTTCCAGGAGCGTGGGCGCGCCGAGGATCGGGTCGCCCGACAGGAGCGCGGCCGCGAACCTCTCCGCGTCCGGCTCGTTGTTGAGCACGGCGATCAGCGCCGAGGAGTCCACGATCACCTCGGCAGGCCCCGCTCGTCGTAGAGGTCGTCGTCGGTCAGGACCGGCTCGGTGCTGACCGCGGCCGTCGCGCGTGCCAGCTCCATCAGCTCGTCGAGCGTCGCCTTCTCCGACGGACGATCTCGGGCCTCGGACTCGGCGAGCACGTCCCGGAGCACCGCGGTCATGGACGTCCCGCGACGCCTCGCCAGCAGTTGCGCGAGCCGGTAGACGTCAGGGTCCTTGATGTTGAGGGTGGGCACGGTTCCGATTCTACCATCTATGGTAGAACTGCTGGTGTAGATCATGGCGCCACCGTGACACTTTCTCGGGCCGGTCCGCCGAGCCCGTCCACAGGGCGCCGGGGAATGGGTTCCCCGGCGCTCGCGCTACCGTGTCCAGCCGTAGGACCCCGGAGAGAGCGACCGGGGGAAAGCCGCCAGAAGCAGAAGGAAGTCCCGTGGCCCACAAGCTGGTGATCGTCGAGTCCCCGAGGAAAGCCCAGATGCTGGGCGACTTCCTCGGTCACGGGTACGTCGTCGAGTCCTCCATCGGCCACATCCGCGACCTCCCGACCAGCGCCGCCGACACTCCGGCCAAGATCAAGGACAAGCCGTGGGGGCGGCTCGCGGTCGACGTCGACAACGGCTTCGAGCCCTACTACGTCGTCCCGCGCGACAAGAGGTCGCACATCGCCAAGCTGAAGACCCTGCTCAAGGATGCCGACGAGCTCTACCTCGCCACCGACGAGGACCGCGAGGGCGAGGCGATCGCCTGGCACCTGCTCGACGAGCTGAAGCCGAAGAGCGGCATCCCGGTCCGGCGGATGGTCTTCCACGAGATCACCAAGCCCGCGATCCTGGCCGCGGTCGAGAGCCCGCGCGACCTCGACATGGACCTCGTCGAGGCCCAGGAGGCCCGCCGGATCCTGGACCGTCTCTACGGCTACGAGGTCAGCCCGGTCCTCTGGAAGAAGGTCATGTCCGGCCTGTCCGCCGGCCGCGTCCAGTCCGTCGCGACCCGGCTGGTGGTCGACCGCGAGCGCGAGCGGATCGCCTTCCGCGTCGCCTCCTACTGGGACCTCGAGGGCACCTTCGACGCCGGCGCGGCCAAGGAGCCGCGGATGTTCCCGGCCCGGCTCCACTCGATCGACGGCAGCCGCGTCGCGAGCGGCTCCGACTTCGGCCCGGACGGCCTGCTCAAGAGCAGGAAGGGCGAGCGGGTCCACCTCGACCGCGCCGCGGCCGAGGCGCTGGTCGCGGCGCTGAGTGACACGACGTACGACGTCCGCTCGGTCGAGGCGAAGCCCTACCGCCGCTCGCCGTACGCCCCCTTCCGCACCACCACGCTCCAGCAGGAGGCCAGCCGCAAGCTCGGCATGAGCGCCTCGGTGACGATGTCGGTCGCGCAGCGGCTGTACGAGAACGGCTTCATCACCTACATGCGCACCGACTCCACCACGCTCTCCGGCGGCGCGGTCGAGGCGGCGCGGTCGCAGGTGCGGGAGCTCTACGGCGCCGAGTACCTCCCCGACGCCCCGCGCACCTACGCCAGCAAGGTGAAGAACGCACAGGAGGCGCACGAGGCGATCCGCCCCGCCGGTGACTCCTTCCGCACGCCCGCGCAGACCGGCCTCACCGGCGACCAGTTCCGCCTCTACGAGCTGATCTGGATGCGCACCGTCGCCTCGCAGATGAAGGACGCCGTCGGCCAGTCCGTGTCCGTGCGGATCGGCGGCGCCGCGTCCGACGGCCGCGACGTCGTGTTCGCCGCGTCCGGCCGCGTCATCACCTTCCACGGTTTCCTCAAGGCCTACGTCGAGGGCACCGACGCCGGCAAGCGCAGTGACGACGACCAGGTGCCCCTGCCGGACCTCGCCGAGCGTGACGCCGTCACCGCCGCGTCGCTGAGCGCCGGCGGCCACGAGACCAAGCCGCCGGCCCGCTACACCGAGGCCACGCTGATCAAGGAGCTCGAGGACCGCGAGATCGGCCGGCCGTCGACGTACGCCTCGATCATCGGCACCATCCTCAACCGCGGCTACGTCTACAAGAAGGGCACCGCGCTGGTGCCGGCGTGGCTGGCGTTCTCGGTGATCCGGCTGCTGGAGGAGCACTTCCCGCGGCAGGTGTCCTACGAGTTCACCGCCGGCATGGAGGACGTGCTCGACGAGATCGCCGGCGGCCGCAAGGACCGCCAGTCCGAGCTCGCCGAGTTCTACTACGGCTCCGACAGCGTGACCGGCCTCAAGCCGCTGGTCGACGGCCTCGGCGACATCGACGCGCGCGAGCTGGCGACGTTCCCCGTGGGCGGCCCGGACAGCGGCATCAACCTGCGCGTCGGCCGCTACGGCCCCTACCTCGAGGGCCCCGACGACGAGGGCACGCCGTACGCCGTGCGCGCCAACGTGCCCGACGACCTGCCGCCCGACGAGCTCACGCTCGACAAGGCCCGGGAGCTGCTGGCCAACCCGGCCGGCGAGGAGATCCAGCTGGGGACGCACCCCGACACCGGGCTGGAGATCGTGGCGAAGAACGGCCGGTTCGGGCCCTACGTCACCGAGGTGCTGCCCGAGGACGCCAAGAAGGGCGAGAAGGCACGCACCGGCTCGCTGTTCAAGTCGATGTCGCTGGACACGATCACGCTCGACGACGCGCTCAAGCTGCTGTCGCTGCCGCGCGTGGTCGGCGTCGACCCGGAGTCCGGCGACGAGATCACCGCCCAGAACGGCCGCTACGGGCCGTACCTGAAGAAGGGCACCGACTCCCGCTCGCTCGCCTCCGAGGACCAGCTCCTCGCCATCGGCCTCGACGAGGCGCTGCGGATCTACGCCCAGCCCAAGCAGCGCGGTCGCGCCGCCGCGGCGGCCCCGCTCAAGGAGCTCGGCAACGACCCGGTCTCCGGGCAGCCGGTGGTCGTGAAGGCGGGCCGGTTCGGCGAGTACGTCACCGACGGCGAGTACAACGCCACCCTCCGCAAGGACGACTCGGTCGACGCGATCACCCTCGAGCGCGCGGCCGAGCTGCTCGCCGAGCGTCGCGCCAAGGGCCCGGCCAAGAAGACTGCCAAGAAGACTGCCAAGCGGACCACGAAGAAGACCGCCAAGAAGGCTCGTTGAGTTGGGCCTCGTTCGCGCTCGAGTTGGGCCTTGTTCCCGCCCGGCCGTGACTTTGACCCGATTCGAGGGCGACTTCGGCCCAACTCAACGGGGGGTCGGCGTCGCCGCCTAGGGTGGACGCCGTGAGGACGGGATCCGGGGTCTACGCCGACACGGGCGTGTTCGTCTGCTTCGAGGGCGGCGAGGGATCGGGCAAGTCCACCCAGTCGCGGCTGCTGGCGGACTGGCTGGAGGAGCAGGGGTACGTCGCCGTACTGACCTTCGAGCCCGGTGACACCGAGGTGGGCCGCAAGCTCCGCACGATCGTGCTCAGCCCCGAGACCGGCGCGATCTCCGACCGCACCGAGGCGCTGCTCTACGCCGCCGACAAGTCCGAGCACGTCGATGCCGTCGTGCAGCCGGCGCTGGACCGCGGCGAGGTCGTCATCACCGACCGCTACGTCGACTCGATGCTGGCCTACCAGGGCGCCGGCCGCGCGCTGGCCATCGACGAGGTCGAGCAGGTCGCGCGCTGGGCCACCCACGACCTGCGGCCGCACCTGACGGTGGTGCTCGACCTCGAGCCCGAGCACGGCCTGGGCCGGTTCGAGGAGCGCGACCGGATCGAGGGCGAGTCGCTGGAGTTCCACCAGCGCGTGCGCGAGGGCTTCCTCCGGATGGCGCGGGCCGACCCCGACCACTACCTCGTGCTCGACGCCCGCTCCGGCGTCGACGAGGTCGGCGCGCGGGTCCGGGCGGCCGTCAGACCTCTCCTCGCCCAGGCAGTGCCCGGATGACCGTCTGGGACGGGCTGGTCGGCCAGCGCCAGGCGATCGAGGCGCTCCGGGCCGCGGCGGCCGGCCACGGCATGAGCCACGCCTACCTCTTCACCGGGCCGCCGGGGTCGGGGCGGTCCAACGCGGCGGTCGCCTTCGCCGCCGCCCTCCAGTGCGAGGAGAGCCCGTCCGGCTGCGGCACCTGCCACGCCTGCCATACCGTGCTCGCCGGGTCGCACGCCGACGTCAGCGTGATCCGGACCGAGGGCCTCTCGATCGGCGTCGGCCAGGTGCGCGAGCTGGTCCGCCGCGCGGCCCTCGCCCCGGTCGGCCACCGCTGGCAGATCCTCATCGTCGAGGACGCCGACCGGGTCACCGAGCCGGCCTTCAACGCGCTGCTCAAGGCGATCGAGGAGCCGTCGGCCCGCACCGTGTGGATGCTGTGCACGCCGACCGTCGAGGACGTGCTGCCGACGATCCGCTCGCGCTGCCGGCTGGTCACGCTGACCACGCCGACCACCGACGACGTCGCCGCGTTCCTGGCCGGCCACGACGGGGTCGACGGCGCGCTGGCGTCGTACGCCGCCCGCGCCAGCCAGGGCCACATCGGCCGTGCCCGCGCGCTGGCTCGCGACGAGGAGACCCGCAACCGGCGC
Source organism: Nocardioides hungaricus (assembly GCF_054782915.1). Classification (NCBI taxonomy): domain Bacteria; kingdom Bacillati; phylum Actinomycetota; class Actinomycetes; order Propionibacteriales; family Nocardioidaceae; genus Nocardioides; species Nocardioides hungaricus. The sequence continues at coordinate 62,592 of NZ_BAAGRO010000020.1, forward strand.
CGCGAGGTCGTCGCGCTCCCGGCGCAGCTCACCTCCCTCGGCCGCTGCATGAACGCCGGCAGGCGGCTCACCGAGGTCACCAAGGAGGAGGCCGACGCGATCACGACCGAGCTCGACGCCCGGGAGAAGGCCGAGCTCGACACGGCGTACGGCGTGGTCGAGCGCGGCCGCCGCCCGCGGGAGTACGCCCCGGCGCTGCGCGACCTCGAGAGGGAGCAGAAGACCCGCGCCAAGCGGCGCCAGCTCGACGTCGTCGACCGCGGCCTGGTGGACCTGGTGTCGGTCTACCGCGACGCGATCGCCGTCGCCCAGCGGGCGCCGGGCCGGCTGGTCAACGAGGAGATCCGCGTCGACGTCGAGCTGCTCGCGCGGGTGTCGCCGCCGGAGACCAACCTGCGCCGGATCTCCGCGATCTTCGAGGCCCGCGAGCAGATGCTCGAGTTCAACGTCCAGCCCGCGCTCGCGCTGGAGTCGATGATGGTCGCGCTGATGGCCCCGGAGGCCCGGGTCGGGTGAGGCGCCTCGTCGCGCTCGTCCTCGCCGTCGCGCTGCTCCTCGGCGGGGGCGCCGTCACCCTGCTGGCGATGCTCGACAACCTGGGCGCCGACCCGTCCGCGGTCCCGACGACCAGGCCCGAGCCCGGCGCGACGAGGCCGCCGCGGCCGGCACTCGCGCCGTACTACGACCAGCGGCTCGACTGGCAGCGGTGCCGCGACCAGTTCCTCTGCGCGAGGCTGACGGTCCCGCTCGACTACCGCAGGCCCGGCGGCGAGACGATCGACCTGGCGCTGCTCAAGGTGCCGGCCTCCGACCCTGATCGCCGGATCGGCTCGCTCGTGGTCAACCCGGGCGGGCCGGGCGCGCCGGGCACCGACTACGCCGCGCAGGCGGCCGTGGTCTTCCGCGAGCCGCTCCTCGCGGCGTACGACATCGTCGGCTTCGACCCGCGCGGCACCGGCGACAGCGCCCCGGTCGACTGCCTGAGCGACGAGGAGCTCGACCGGTACGTCGCCGAGGACCCCGCCCCCGAGACCGCCGCCGAGACCTCCGAGTACCTGCGGTGGGTCGAGGCGTTCGGCGCGGGCTGCGCCAGCCGCTCGGGCGACCTCGCGGCACACGTCACGACGGTCGAGGCGGCGCGCGACATGGACGTGCTGCGCGCCGCGCTCGGCGAGTCGTCGATGGACTACTTCGGCGCGTCCTACGGCACCAAGCTCGGCGCGACGTACGCCGATCTCTTCCCCGCCAGGGTCGGCCGGCTCGTCCTCGACGGCGCCGTCGACCTCTCGATCGGCTCCCGCCGGCTGAGCCTGGAGCAGGCCGGCGGCTTCGAGACCGCGCTGCGCGCGTACGTCGGGAACTGCGTCGAGCAGGGCGACTGCTTCCTGGGCGACACGGTCGAGGCGGGGCTGGCCCGGATCAAGGGCCTCCTCGACGAGGTCGACGCCGACCCGCTGCCGACCGACTCCGACCGCGAGCTCCGCGTCGGCAACGCCTTCTTCGGCGTGGTGCTCCCGCTCTACAACCGCGCCTACTGGCCGATCCTCGACGGGGCGCTGAAGGCGGGCCTCGACGGCGACGGCTCCGCGCTGCTCCGGCTCTCCGACCTCTACCACTCCCGCGGGGGCAGCACCTACACCGACAACTCGACCGAGGCGCTCTACGCGATCAGCTGCCTCGACGACCCCTACGCGATCACCGCGGCCGAGGTCCCCGCGCAGATCCCGGCGTTCGAGAGGGTCTCGCCGACCTTCGGCAGCGTCTTCGCCTGGGGCCTGACGTCCTGCCTGGGCATGCAGGTCGAGTCGACCGTGCGCGCTCGGGTCGTGGACGCGGCCGGCGCCGCGCCGATCGTGGTCATCGGCACCACGCGCGACCCGGCGACGCCGTACCAGTGGGCGGTCAACCTCGCCGACCAGCTCGAGTCGGGCGTGCTCGTCAGCCGCGACGGCGACGGCCACACCGGCTACAACAGCGGCAACCAGTGCGTCGACACCGCGGTCGAGGACTACCTGATCAGGGGCACGGTCCCGGAGGACGGGCTCAGCTGCTGAGCGCTCGGCCCAGCGCCGCCAGCACCTCGGCGGCGGTCGCCTCGCCCGAGCGCACCGCGCCCTCCATGTAGCCGTTCCACACCGGCGAGCACTCCGCGCCCGCCCAGTGCAGCCGGCCGACCGGCTCGCGCAGCGCCGGTCCGAGGCCGGTCCAGACGCCGGGCGCGAAGTGCGCGCCGTAGCAGCCGCGGCTGAACTCCTCGGCCATCCAGTCGCGCTCGACGTACTCCAGCGGCTCGGCGGCCTGCGGTCCGAAGTAGCGCACGAAGCAGTCGACCACGGCGGCCCGCCGCTCCTCGGGCGTACGGCGGGCCCAGCGCCGGCCGTCCTCGGCCTCGATGAAGCCCACCAGGATGCCGCGGTCGTAGCCGGGCGGGGTGTTGTCGAAGGCGACTTTCACGGGGCCGCGGTCGGAGCCGACCTGGCCGTTGAGGCCGTCCGTGCGCCAGAACGGCGTCGGATAGACGGCGTACACCTTGATCACGCTGCCCGCGGGCAGCTTCTGGGTGAGCTGGTCACGCCACGACGGGAGCGGCGGGTCGTACTCGAGCCGCCCGGCCAGTGTCGGCGGCAGCGTGATGATCGCGCGCTCCGCGTCGTACGCTGTGCCGTCGCGGGTCGTCACCCGGACGCCGTGGTCGGTCTGGCTGACGGTGCGCACCGGCTGGCCGAGGCGGACGTCGAGGTCGGCGGCCATCCGCTCGCTGACCCGCCAGGAGCCCCCGGCGACCCGGTCCTGTTGCGCGCCGCGGTCGACGGCCATCAGCGTGTCCATGTCCGTGCCGGAGTGCGTGTAGAACAGCGCGTGCAGCAGTGAGAGGTCGGAGAGGTCGGCGGAGAAGACCGCCTCGCAGTAGAGCTCGAAGTAGGCGCGGCCCTGCGGGGTCCGCAGGTTGCGCTGCACCCAGCTGCGGAACGTCTGGCCGTCCAGCTCGCGCGCGTTGCGCGTCTCCCACGGCCGATCGAGGTCGACCGTGCGCGCGAGCCGGCCCCAGCGGACCGCACCCTGGGCGAGGTCGGCGATCGCGAACGGGTTGAGCCTCGGCACCGCGCCCTTGCGCGGCGCGAGCCGACCGGTGCGCTTCCCGAGGCCGAAGACGATGTCGCCCTCGTTCCATGTCGGGACGGTCTTCAGCCCGAGCTCGCCGATCAGCTCGTACATCCGGTCCTGGGTCGGTCCGACCCACTGCCCGCCGAGCTCGATCCACTGTCCGTCGGAGAGCATCCCGGCCTCGGTGCGCCCGCCGACCCGATCGCGCGCCTCGACGACGACCACACTCCGGCCCGATGCCGCGACCCTCCGGGCGGCCGCCAGTCCGGCCAGGCCCGCGCCCACCACCACGACGTCGCTCACGCGCGCGCCGCGGCCTTCTCGAAGCCCGCCCAGCGCCGCCGCACCCAGCGCGGCCGGATGTCGCGGGCGGTCTCCCGCGCGAGCTCGGTCCACCGGGTCCGCAGGTCCGCGGCCTCCGCGAGGGCGGCCTTCGCCGTCGGCGGCGCCGCGATCCACCGGCGCTGCGTCTCGTCGCGCCCGGGTGCGATCCGGGCCTCGACACCCGACCAGTCGCGCAGCGCCTCGCGGTGCAGGAGCTCGTGCCGCCACCACAGCGACCGGTCGTCGCGGTGGTTGTCGACTCCGCTCACCGGGTAGGTCGTCTCGTCGAGCGGGTCGTCGAGCCGGAGCGGGACGTAGAGCGAGAGCGCCGGATCGGCGGTGCCCGTGGCCCAGTGGATGCCGGCCTCGAGGTCGCTCACCCAGGACGCGACGGTCTGGCTCGAGGCGAGCAGTCCGCCGGCGTGCATGTTCGGGCCGGCCATCGACCCGTTCGTCCACGACCAGCGCGGCCCGCCGTCGCTCCCGTTGTCACGCAGGATCGACATCGCGTCGAGCACGCCGCCACCCGCGTCCGCACGGCGCTGGGTGAGGGACTGCCGCACGGTGCAGCCGGCGACCCGGCCACGCAGCCGGTCGGCGTACCTCGCGGCGAAGGCGGGGATGGTCAGCCCGTTGCTGATGCTGCGGGCCTTTCCGTCGACGCGCTCGGTCGCCCAGTGCCGCCCGGCCGTCTCGAGCACGACGGCGCCCTCGCGGTCGGCGACGAGGAAGCTGTTGTGGTAGGTGAACCGCGGGTGCTCGACGCTGCACGAGCCGCTCTGGCCGTGCTCCTCGAGCAGCGCGACGATCGTCTCGACGGCTTCGTCCGCGGTGGTCGACCGCTCGAGCGCGAGCCGCAGCAGGTCCATCCCGAGCAGACCGGGCTCGAGACCCGCCTTCTCCCTCGTGAACACCGCCTCGTTGCCGATGGCGACGCCGTGCTCGTTGGCGCCCATCTCGGCGCCCCACATCCACCAGGGGCGGGAGACCACGGTCGCGTGCGTGCGCGCGACCTGTGACACCTCGACGTACGTCGTGCGCGCCCGTGCCCCGGGCTCGTGGTCGGCAGCCGGCGTCCACTCCCAGAGCTGCGCCTCGTTGGGGTCGCGGTCGGAGTTCTTCGCCAGCACCATCCCGGCTTCCCCCCGCAGGACGAAGGTGTCGCACACAGTGCACAGCCTAGGGCTGTGGGGGCCCGATCGGCTCGGCGATCTCCTGCATCCGGCGGGTCGCGAGGTCTATCATCATCTGCGCCGCTGGGGAGAGCAGCGCGTCGGCGCGGTGCACGACCGCGAACATGTCGTACTGGCGCGGCCGCAGCGACACCCACCGCGCCTTCGGCGCGAGTCGCGGGAGCAGCTGCTCCGCCGCGCCCCGGGGGATCACCGTGTCGGCGTACCCCATCCCGACCAGCTCGACCGCGGTCTCGACGTCCTCGACCTCGATCCGGGTCTGCGGGTTGCGGCCGGTCTCGTGCAGCATCTGGCGGAGCGTCAGCCGCGTGGAGTCGACGGCGCGGTACGTCGTCTCCGGCAGCACCAGCGACGACTGCGACAGTCGGGCCGCGGTCACCGGGCCGGCGACGCGCTCGGGGTCGGCGCTGACGTAGACGAGCTCCTCGCGCGCGATCGGCGTGACCGTCATGCCCTCGCTGGCCACCGTCGACACCGCGAGCATCGCCGCCTCCAGCCGGCCGCGGCGCAGGTCCTCGAAGACCTCGGTGGAGTTCTGCCCGACCAGCTCGACCCGCACGCCGGGGTAGCGCGAGAGCACGTCGGCGATCAGCCCGGAGCCGGCGTACAACCGCGCGATGCCGAACATCCCGAACCGGATCGTCCCGGTCTCGAACGACTTCACGCTCCGCACCGCCTCGCGGGCGTCGTCGACCGCGGCCAGCACCCGCTCGGCGTGCGGCCGCAGCGAGTCGGCGACCGTCGTCGGCACGACGCCGCGGCCCACGCGCCGGAACAGCTGGACGCCGAGCGTCTTCTCCAGCGCCTTGATCTGCTCGGACACCGACGGCTGGGCGTAGCCGAGTTCGGCCGCGGCCGCCGTCAGCGAGCCGTGCTCGTAGGTCGCGAGGAAGCAGGTCAGCTGGTGCAGCGAAAGCATAGGTTTATCCTTATGTTTCTCTAGAAAAGCAAGGCTACCCCTATGCCAGTGGATCTCGGAGGATGGAACCACCGCCCATCCGTCCGTCCTGCGAAGGAGGATCCGACATGTTCGCCCACTACTGCACCGCGTGCGCCAAGCGCCAGTTGAACTTCTCGAGCCAGATCACCGGGGTGGTCAACACCGACCACGGCATCCTCGTCGCCTTCACCTGCTGGTGCGGCGCCGAGCAGACCATGCTCACCGGCGCCAGGGCGACCGCCGCCGCGGCCCCCGTCCTCGCCGCCTGATCCTCTCCCGCACGCCGGTCCGGTGCCGTTTTCGTGCGCCGGGCCGACGTCCGTATACTTCTGCGGGTTGCCCGGACGGAGCGTGCTCCGGACCCGGGCAGCGCGCCGCCTTAGCTCAGTCGGTAGAGCGATTCACTCGTAATGAATAGGTCGTCGGTTCGATTCCGACAGGCGGCTCCGGAAAGGGCCTCTGACCAGCACAAGCGCTGTCAGGGGCCCGTTTCCGTTTCCGGCTGGCTCGGAACAGGAACCGGCCAGTGAGCCGACCAATCGCCATCGAGTGGGTGCGTCCCGGTCCCGAGCCGTCCCGCAACGGGCCCAGAATCTCCCGCTGGCCTCCAGGTGGCGTGCATAGGGATACGCATGGACATCAACACGAGTGCCGAGCACATCCGCCCGAAGGACCTCCTCACGCCCGAGGAACTGGCCGCCCTCGTCGCCTCGCCCCGAAGACTCTGCGGGACCGGCTTCGGCCCGTCGCGGGCCGACCCCGACCAGGACCGGATCCAGGACGTTCTAAGTCGGTCAGGGCGTGCTCGACTGGATTGAGAGCGAGCGGAAGCGTCAGGCCCGAGATCGGCTGGCACGGTGAGCGCCGTACCCCCATCGGCGAACACGGCCGGATGTGGCTCAGTCCCATCGACGCGGAGGGACGGATCCTCGACCGCGCGGTCCGCGGCCGCCGTTGGCGCGCCTTCCTCAGGGTCCTGGATCGTGGCGGCCGACGGCGCATCGTCCAGGGGACGGGAGCCAACCAGGGCTTAGGCTCAGTGCATGTCGACCTCCACTGCTCAGTATCCGGACCGGCTGCTCAGCCTGTCCGACTGGGAGCGCCTGCCGGTCGATGAACGCCACCATGTCGAACTCGTCGAAGGAGTGCTCGTCGTGGCGCCCAAGCCGACCCCACGTCACCAGATCGTCATGGGCCGCCTGTTCAACCTCCTTGACCACGCATTCGCGGGCGCGGCGGGTCTGGTCGTCACCCAGGACACCGAGATTGTTCTCAGCGACGACACTGTGCGAGCCCCTGACGTGCTGATCGTCGACCGGGCCGCTGTGACGCAGCCCAGGTTCACGCCCGGGCAGGTGCGGCTCGTGGTCGAGATCGTGTCCGACGGCTCCCGCACCACCGACCGAGTGACAAAACTCCACGAGTACGCCCAGGCCGGGATCGGCGAGTACTGGATCCTCGATCCCGCCGCACGGTCGCTCGCGACCTTCACGCTCGGCGCCGGGACGTACCGGGCCACCGACACCCACACCGGCGGCGCAGCCCAGGTCGAGGCGTGCGGAGTGCCAGTCGTCGTTGACCTGGACACTCTCACCGCGATCTAACGTCGCGAATGGTTCGGCTGGCCGCGAGCAGGAGAATGCGTGCGGGAACTCTCCACCAGCGTTCGGTCACCTCGATGTCGACCGGATCCGGGTGCCAGAACACGACGGCCACTGCGTGCATCGTCTCGATGAAGAGTGAGTCGGCGTCGTAGAGCTGCGTGATGTGGTTGTGCACCGCGAGCGACACCGGACCTGCGTCAAGCAACTTGCCGAGGGTCGTGCGCAGAGGTCGTTTGCCGACGTAGTGGCGATAGGTGATCGACGGGTCGCGGTGGCCGAGTTGATCACGAGCGGCGTCGAGGGAGACCTCGTGCGCTTCACGTCGAAGAATGACCGAGCTCCATCGTTGAAGTGCGGCATAAGGCTGACGCCGGTTCCCCGCAACCGGGAGCATGGGGTTGTGATGCAGGACGGGCGCCAGAGCGACGACGAGCTCCTTGCTCGCCTTGGCGAGTGGGTCGAGGACAGTGGTCGAGCGCTCGAACTACGAACCGCACGGACCCTCGTGCGAAGCAGCTCGTTTGTGAGTCAGTCCGTGGCCTATGACGACCCGACTACCGGCGAGCAGCGCGAAGGCGACGTGCTGGCGGACTTTCCATGGTGGCACAACGAGGCGATCGACAGTTCCTACGTGGAGGTCGTGGTCGAGTGCAAGTCCGGCAAGTCGCATCCATGGGTGGCGTTCTACGGGCAGGACCGTGAGACGCCAAAGGCACCGCGGCTATGGTTCCTCCCGACTCCCGGTTGGGAGGAAGACGAGGCGCGGCGTCTCGACATGCTGACGTTCGAGTGGGTCCGAGAGGAGGCGTTGCGGACTGACCGAGTGGCGACCCATGTGGTCTCGGCGCTCGGAAGGGAGAGCGCGAACCCGGCTAGCAACGCCGTTCGTCAGGTGCTGAGCTTCGCGGTAGCGCGGTCCCGACTCCAGCGGTTCTTCCGGTCGAACATGGCGAGCGACAACCGGCCGGCCGCGACGGGCGTGGTGGTGCCAGTCGTAGTAACGCAAGCGCCGCTGTTTGCCTGCCGTCTTGGTTCGGACGATGAGATCGAGATCAAACCCGTAGACAGGTTCGACGTCTGGGCTAGTGAGAACAACCGTCGACGGCGGGTGTACGTGCGTGGTGAGGCGACCTTCGCCGACATGGCCGGCGCGATCTCCCGAGTGCGAACGGCGTTCAGTGAGGGGGAGGACTAGCCGCGCCCTCCTATTGGTGGGGGACGGCGCGTCGCCAGCCGGCCGAGAGCGGTGGCCGTGAGCATGCGCAGCAAAGCTCGGGGCCTCGACGATGCCGCGGCTGCGCCCCCGACCGGATCGAAGTACGCGATGGATGAGGCGTCGCATCGGAGTTCAATCGGCGGACGGAACTTCTCGAGTGCGCCCTCGTGACGACCCACTCACTCAAGCCGACCCGGGTGCGACGAACCGCCGCGTACTCGGCTCATCCTTCGCAGCAGTCGGCGGGTGACGGGCTGTCCGCGCGATCCTGTCTACTGGGCTGCGGGATTGATGACCTCCAGCTTCGGGTATCGCTTTGTGACCTTGGTGTCGAGGGTGGCGAAGGAGTGCCCGCCGGCCAGTGCCACCGCGGCGAGGTAGTCGTCGGTCCACAGCTTGTGGCTGTGGTCGGTTCTGGCGGCGTGTGTCGAGAACCAGTCGTCGACATCCTGGCTCTCGTCGATCCACCCGAATCGTGCGTCGGCGAGGACCGAGGCGACGAAGTCCCACGCCTCAGCACGAGCGAGCACATCCTCGCCGAGGACGGCCGGGTTGGTCAGGTGGCGCAGCCAACCCAGATGGACGACCCGGCACAGCCCCAATGAGTCGTCGTCGGCCTTGTCGAGCCACGACCTCGTCGGAGCATGGAGCATGTGTGCGGGCCAGAAGCCGGCCAAGCAGGTGCTCACATCGAGCAGGATCACGGTAGGCGGCTGATGTCGTCGTCGATGAGCGCCTGCTCGAGCTCATCGGGGCCGATCTTGACAGTCCCGCGTCGCTTGGACTGGATGAGGGGAAGTTCGCCCCGCCGCTTCGTCGCAGAGGCGCCGAGTTCGCGGGTGAGGGCACGGGTGAAGAGGTCCTTGAGGGTCTCGTCGCTCTCGGCCGCTCGCACTCGCGCCGCTCGGACGAGCCCGTCGGGAAGATCGACGGTGGTTCGCATAAACACACATTAGCGTCACGGTGTCGATCGTGCTTCTCCCGACGAGAGGCTTCCTACCAGTCGACCTACCAGTCGATGCAGAGGTACTGCGTCTCCTGGAACTCGCGCATCCCGTCGCGGGCGCCCTCGCGGCCCAGGCCGCTCTGCTTGACGCCGCCGAACGGCGCCGAGGGGTCGGAGACCAGGCCGCGGTTGATGCCGACCATGCCGGCCTCGATCCGCTCGCCGAGCCGGATCGCGCGGCCGAGGTCGCCGGCGAAGACGTACGCCGCGAGGCCGTACTCGGTGTCGTTGACCTGGCGGATCAGGTCGTCCTCGTCGTGCCAGACGACGACCGGGGCGACCGGTCCGAAGATCTCCTCGTGGAGGATGGTGGCGCCGGACGCGACGCCGGCCAGCACGGTCGGTGGGTAGAAGTGGCCGGGTGCGTCCGGGAGGGCGGCCTGGTGGGAGATGCGTGCTCCCTCGCGTACGGCGAGGTCGACCGCGGTGGCGACCCGCTGCTGCGCCGCGGCGCTGATGAGCGGGCCGATGGCGGCGCCGTCGGCGGCGGGGCCGACGGCGAGCTTCTCGACCTCGGCGCCGAGCCGGGCGACGAAGTCGAAGGCGACGTCGGCGTGCACGTAGATCCGGTTGGCGGCGGTGCAGGCCTGGCCGCCGTTGCGGAACTTGGCGACCATGGTGCCGGCGACCGCGGCGTCGAGGTCGGCGTCCTCGGCGACGACGACGGGGGCGTTGCCGCCGAGCTCCATGGAGGCGTTGAGCACCCGGTCGGCGGCCTGGCGCAGCAGGGCGCGGCCGACGCCGGTGGAGCCGGTGAAGGAGACCTTGCGGACCCGCGGGTCCTCGAGCCAGGCGGAGACGACCCCGGCGGCGTCGGTGGTGGTGACCACCTCGACCACGCCGTCGGGCACGCCCGCCTCGGTGAGCAGCCGGGCGACCGCGAGCGCGGTCAGGGGTGTCTCGGCGGCCGGCTTGAGGACGACGGTGCAGCCGGCGGCCAGCGCGGGCGCGATCTTGCGGGTCGCCATCGCGGCAGGGAAGTTCCACGGCGTCACCAGGGCGGCGACCCCGACGGGCCGGTGGCTGACGAGCGTGCGGGCCCCGCCGGCCGGAGCGTCGCCGTACTCGCCGCCGGGCCGGACGGCCTCCTCGGCGAACCAGCGGAAGAACTCGGCGGCGTACCCGACCTCGGCGCCGGCGTCGACGAGCGACTTGCCGTTCTCGCGGGCGATGAGCGTGGCGAGCTCGTCCCGGTCGCGCAGCATCAGCTCGTGCGCGCGGTGCAGCGCGACCGACCGCTCGCGCGGCGCGGTGCGCGACCAGGCGGGGAACGCCGCGGCGGCCCGGTCGACGGCGGCGCGCGCGTCGTCGACTCCCTGGTCGGGCACGTGCGCGACGACCTCGAGGGTCGCCGGGTCCTCGACCGCGAAGGTCCGGCTCATCGGACGGCCTCGAAGGTCTCGGCCAGTACGTCGAGCGCGTCGTGCAGGAGGTCATCGGAGATGCTCAGTGGCGGCAGGAAGCGCAGCACGTTGCCGTAGGTGCCGCAGGTCAGCACGATGACGCCCCGGCGGTGCGCGGCGGTGGCGACCCCCTTGGCCAGCTCGGGATCGGGTACGTCGGTGCCGGCCTGCACGAGCTCGACCGCGATCATCGCGCCGCGCCCGCGCACGTCACCGACGCGGGCGTCGCGCGCCTCGATCCGGCGCAGCCGCTCGAGCATCAGCGCCTCGATCTCGCGGGCGCGCTGCACCAGTCCGTCGGCCTCGATGGTCTCGATGGCGGCGAGGGCGGCGGCGCAGGCGAGCGGGTTGCCGCCGTACGTGCCGCCCAGGCCGCCCGCGTGGGGAGCGTCCATGACCTCCGCGCGGCCGGTGACCGCGGAGAGCGGCAGCCCGCCGGCGATGCCCTTGGCGGTGACGATCAGGTCGGGGACGACGCCCTCGCGGTCGCAGGCGAACAGGTCGCCGGTGCGGGCGAAGCCGGTCTGCACCTCGTCGGCGACGAACACCACGCCGTTCTCGCGGCACCACGCGGCCAGCGCGGGCAGGAAGCCGGCCGCCGGCTCGATGAAGCCGCCCTCGCCCTGGATCGGCTCGATCACGACGGCGGCCAGGTTGGCGGCGCCGACCTGCTTCTCGATCACGTCGATCGCGCGCCGTGCGGCGGCGACGCCGTCGGTGTCGCCGTCGCGGTAGGGGTAGGACAGCGGGGCGCGGTAGACCTCGCTCGCGAACGGCCCGAAACCGTGCTTGTAGGGCATGCTCTTGGCGGTCATCGCCATCGTGAGGTTGGTGCGCCCGTGGTAGGCGTGGTCGAAGACGACGACCGCCTGCCGGCCGGTGTGGGCGCGGGCGACCTTGACAGCGTTCTCGACCGCCTCCGCACCGGAGTTGAACAGGGCGGTGCGCTTGGCGTGATCCCCGGGGGTGAGCCGGTTGAGGGCCTCCGCGACGGCGACGTACCCCTCGTAGGGCGTGACCATGAAGCAGGTGTGCGTGAACGCCGCGACCTGCTCCTGCACGGCCGCGACCACGCGCGGCGCGCTCGCGCCGACGGTGGTCACCGCGATGCCCGAGCCGAGGTCGACGAGGTGGTTGCCGTCGACGTCGACGACGATCCCGCCCTCGGCGCGCGCGGCGAAGACCGGCATCGTCGTGGCGACGCCGGCGGCCACGGCGGTGGTCTTGCGGGCCATCAGCCGGCGCGACTCCGGTCCGGGGACCTCGGTCACGAGCAGCCGCCGCTGCTCGACGGTGCCGGAAGGGGAGGGTGCGGGTACGTCGAGGGTCGTCACGACTCGAGTCTCGGGACCGGATCGTATGCTGTCCAATACTTGTTCTGTCTCGAACTCATGCCGAGGAGGCATGATGCAGCTCCGGCACGTCAGGTACTTCGTCGCGACCGCCGACGCGGGCAGCGTGAGCGCGGCCGCGGCCCGGGTGCACGTGACCCAGCCGGCGCTGTCGCGGCAGCTCCGCCAGCTCGAGCAGGACCTGGGGGTCGCGCTCTTCGACCGCGGCGCCGGGCGGCTGACGCTGAACCGCACCGGCCGGGCGCTGCTGCCGGCCGCGCGGCAGCTGCTCGCCGGCGCCGACGGGCTCCGGGACCGGGCGAGGTTCCACGCCCGGGGCGGGCTCGAGCGGCTGACCATCGCCGCGCCGACGGTGACGCTGACCGACGTCGTGTCGCCGTTCGTCGCAACCATGGCCGCCGACGACCCGGTCATCGACGTGCTCGCGGGAGACGGCCGCACGACCGCGGAGATGCTGCGCGCCGGTGCGGACCTGGCCATCGGCACCGACCGGCCGCCGGCGCCGATGGGCGCGCGGTCGCTGGCCGTGCTGCCGGTGTGGGCCTACGTGCCCGCGGACGACCCGTGGGCCGGCCGAGAGCGGGTCTCGCTCGCCGCGCTGGTCGAGCGGCCGCTCGTCGGGGTGCCGCCCGCGTTCACCGCGCGGGAGGCGCTCGACACCGCGGTGGCGGCGTCCGGTGCGTCGTACGCCGCCTTCGTGGAGGCCGCGAACGGCACCATCGCCCAGGCGCTCGCGGCGTCCGGGCGCGGGGTCGCCGTGGTGTCGGACGACCCGCGCTTCGACCTGGTCCCGGTCGCGGTCGACCTCGGCGGCGACCTGCTCAGCGTGCGGCTGGTCGCCGCGTGGGACCCGGGCGGCATCGCCGCGGCCTCGCTCGAGCGCCTCGTCGACCGGCTCGCTGCCTGGGTCGCCGAACGCTACGGGTCCGCTCAGGGGCGCTGAGTCGGCGCGTCTTGCCCGGCTGGGGGTGCCGACTCGGCGCGTCATGCCCACTCGGGAACGCCGACTCGGCGCGTCTTGCCCGCTCGCTGAGCAAGTTGCGCCGACTCGCGCTTGTGTGGCGGGCAAGTTGCGCCGAGTCGCGCCTCTTCGGCGGGCAAGTTGCGCCGAGTCACCGGCGGGGGGCGCTGAGTGCCTCCCGGCAGGAGTTGAGTGCCGCGCGGAGGGCGGCGACCTCGGTGGTGTCGAGGTCGGAGAGCATCCGGCGCTCGAGGGCGTCGACCTCCGCGGTGCAGCTCGCGAGCAGCGCCCGCCCCGAGGGGGAGAGGTTGATCAGCGCGCGGCGGCGGTCCTGCGGATCGGGTCGCCGCGCGATCAGGCCGAGGCGGTCGAGCGCGCCGACCAGGTCGGCCATCGACTGGGTCGTCACGAACGAGTTGCGGGCGAGCTCGGCCGCGGTCAGGTCCGCGCGCCGCTCCAGCACCGTGAGCGCGGTGTACTGCAGTGGGGTCACGCCGTGGGGGCGGAGCACCTCCTCCAGCCGGGCGCGGACGGCCAGCTCGACCTGCTTGACGGCGTACAGCAGCGACGGCGCTGGTACCCGGACGGTATGAGTCGGCACGCGGCCCCCTGGTGGTCGACGAACGGGAGGATACCTGCCGAGCGGCTTCCAAATCGACAGGAATCCTGTCAATATTGCCTCGGGCACCCCGCCCTCCCTGCTGAGGAGAGACCGTCCGAGGAGAGACATCTGTGACCGAGCAGCACCCGGGTATCGCCCCCGGGCTATCTCTCGAGCGCGACGACGACGTCGCCGTACTCCGCGTGGCGCGACCGCACAAGCGCAACGCGCTCGACGACGAGACGGTGCGGGGTCTCGGCGCCTTCTTCGCGGCGCCGCCGGAGTGGGCCCGGGTCTGCGTGCTGACGGGCGAGGGGCCGCACTTCAGCGCCGGCCTCGACCTCGGCTCGCTCTCGCGGACCTCCACTCTCGAGGGTGTCCGGCACTCGATGATGTGGCACCGGGCCTTCGAGGCGATCGAGTCCGGCCAGGTGCCGGTCGTCGCCGCGCTCCACGGCGCCGTGATCGGCGGTGGCCTGGAGCTGGCGCTGGCCGCGCACGTGCGGGTCGCCGACGCCACCGCCTTCTACTCCCTGCCCGAGGGCCAGCACGGGCTCTTCGTCGGCGGGGGAGCCTCCGTGCGCCTCCCGCGCGTGATCGGCGCGCACCGGATGACCGACCTGATGCTGACCGGCCGGCGGCTCGACGCCGAGGAGGGGCAGCTGCTCGGCATCTCGACCTACCTCACGCCCGCGGGCGGGGGCCCGGCGCGGGCGGTCGAGCTCGCGCGGCGCATCGCCCGCAACGCACCCGTCACGAACTTCGCCGTCCTGCAGGCCCTGCCGCGCATCGCCGAGGCGTCGCCGGGCACCGGCCTGTTCCTGGAGTCCCTGATGGCCGGCGTGGCCCAGGGCAGCGACGATGCCAAGGCGCGCATGCACGCCTTCCTCGACGGCCGGCGGGAGGCCTCGCGATGAGCGGTACGTCGCGGGCGCCGGAGCTGCTGCGGCCGGCCGACGGCGTCGACGGCGACTCGCGGATGGCGGCGTTCGTGCGCTGGCTGGCCGCCGACGGCCGGGCCGAGCTCGACGGGTACGACGACCTGTGGCGCTGGTCGACCGAGTCGCTCGAGGACTTCTGGCAGGCGATCTGGGACCACTTCGGCGTCCGGTCGACCGCGCCGTACGACTGCGTGCTGCGCGAGCGGGTGATGCCCGGCGCCGCCTGGTTCCCGGGCGCCCGGCTCAACTACGCCGAGCATGTCTTCGCGGCCGCGCCCGGTCCCGACCGCGACGCGGTGATCGGGTGGTCGCAGACCCGCGGCGAGGTGCGGCTCACGCACGCGGAGCTGGCCGACGCCGTGGCCCGCGCCCGGACCGGCCTGCGCCGGCTCGGGGTCGGGCGCGGCGACCGCGTGGTCGCCTACCTGCCCAACATCCCCGAGACGGTCGTCGCGTACCTTGCGACGATCAGCCTCGGCGCGGTCTGGGCGAGCTGCGCCCCCGAGTTCGGCTCGCGCAGCGTCGTCGAGCGCTTCGCCCAGGTGGAGCCGACGGTGCTGCTGACCGTGACCGGCTACGCGTACGGCGACAAGCCGATCTCCCGCGAGCAGCAGGTCGAGGAGGTGCGGGCGGCGCTGCCGACGCTGCGCGCGGTGGTGCATGTGCCCTACCTCGGGGACGCCCCTCCGGATGCGGTGTCGTGGGAGGAGCTGCTCGCCGAGCCCGGACCGCTCGAGTTCGAGCAGGTGTCCTTCGACCATCCGATGTGCGTCCTGTTCTCGTCGGGGACGACCGGCCGGCCGAAGGCGATCGTCCACTGCCACGGCGGCCTCCTGCTCGAGCACCTCAAGAACGACGCCCTGAGCTTCGACCTCGGCGAGGGCGACACCTTCATGTGGTTCTCGACCACGGCGTGGATGATGTGGAACCTCCTCGTCAGCGGCCTCCTCGTCGGCG
Source organism: Nocardioides hungaricus (assembly GCF_054782915.1). NCBI lineage: Bacteria > Bacillati > Actinomycetota > Actinomycetes > Propionibacteriales > Nocardioidaceae > Nocardioides > Nocardioides hungaricus. The sequence goes on from NZ_BAAGRO010000020.1 coordinate 78,195, forward strand.
CCACGATCGTGACCATCGACGGGAACCCCATCTGGCCGGACCTGGCCGCGCACTGGAGGCTGGCCGAGGACGTCGGCGCGACCGTGCTCGGCGCGAGCCCCGGGCTGATCATGGCCTCGCGGGCGGAGGGCCTGGACCTCCGGGCGCAGGTGGGGCTGTCGCGCGTCCGGGAGGTCGCCGCCGCCGGCAGCCCGCTCGCCGCCGAGGGATACCACTGGATCGCGGAGCAGCTCGGCCCCGGCGTACTGCTCAACGTGGGGAGCGGCGGCACCGACATCTGCACCGGGATGGTGCAGGGCAGCCCGCTCCAGCCGGTCTGGGCGGGGGAGATCTCGGGCCCGTGCCTCGCGGTCGCCGCGGCCGCCTGGGACGACCACGGCCGGCCCGTCGTCGGCGAGCGCGGAGAGCTCGTGATCACCGAGCCGATGCCCTCGATGCCGGTCGGGTTCTGGGGCGACGAGGACGGCAGCCGCTACCGCGAGTCCTACTTCGAGCACTACCCGGGCGTGTGGCGCCACGGCGACTGGATCCGGTTCGGCGAGGCCGGCAGCTGCGTGGTGATGGGCCGCTCGGACGCGACCCTCAACCGCGGCGGCGTACGGCTCGGGACGGCGGAGTTCTACCAGGTGCTCGTCGACCTGACCGAGGTCGCCGACTCGCTGGTCGTCCATCTCGAGGACCCCGAGGGGGGCCTGGGCGAGCTGATCCTGTTCGTCGCCCTGCGCGAGGGCGTCGCCGCGGACGCCGGCCTCGAGCGCCGGATCGGCCGGGCGCTGCGGGACGCGCTGTCGCCGCGCCACGTCCCCGACCGGGTCGTGGTCGTGCCCGGGATCCCGGTCAACCGCACGGGCAAGAAGCTCGAGGTGCCGGTCAAGCGGATCCTGCGCGGCGAGGAGCCCAGCGCGGTGCTGTCCCTCGACGTGCTGGCCGATCCGGCCGTCCTCGAGCCGTACGTCGAGTACGCGCGTCAGTACGGCGGCCGGCCGTGACCGAGCGGGTCGCCCTGGTCGGCGCGGGCGTGATCGGCGCCGGATGGGCCGTGCAGCTGCTCGGCCGCGGCCACGAGGTCGCCGTCTTCGACCCCTCGCCCGACGCGGTCGCCGCGGTGCGGGCCATGGTCGAGCAGGCCCGTCCCGCGATCGACCGGATGGGGCTCGGCCTCGAAGGCTGGGAGTCGCGGCTCTCGGTCGCGCCGTCGGCCGCCCTGGTCGTGGCCGGGGCGACCTGGGTGCAGGAGAGCGGCCCCGAGCGCCCCGACCTCAAGGCCCGTCTGCTGGCCGAGCTCGACGACCTGGCCGAACCGGACGTGGTCATCGCGAGCAGCTCGTCGGGCATCTCGCCGAGCCGGCTCGCGTCGTGGTGCGAGCGCAGCCCGGAGCGGGTGATCGTGGGCCACCCCTTCAACCCGGTCCACCTGATCCCCCTCGTCGAGGTCGTGGCCGCGCCGGGCGTCGCGGCGGCGACCGTGGAGCGGGCGCTGGCGTTCTACCGGTCCCTGGGCAAGCGCCCGATCCACGTCCGCCGGGAGGTGCCGGGCCACCTGGCCAACCGCCTGCAGGCGGCGCTGTGGCGCGAGGCCTACTCGCTCGTGGAGCGGGGCGTCGCCACCGTGGCCGACGTGGACGCCGCGATCGCGCACGGGCCCGGGCTCCGGTGGGCGCTGCTCGGACCCCTGGTCAACCAGCACCTCTCGGGCGGCGCGGGCGGGCTCGCCCAGGTGCTCGAGCACCTCGGGCCGCCGGCGCAGGAGTGGATGGACGACCTCGGGGACGTCCGGCTGACGCCGGAGCTGGCGGCCGCACTGGTGGCCGGCGTCGACGCGGAGCTCGCCGGGCTCGACCAGGTCGCGCTCGCCGCCCGCCGCGACCGGCTGCTGGTCGACCTGCTGGCCGCCAAGGCAGCCGCCCCCGAGCTGCCCTGAGTGTCCGAGAACGCCCGAGAACAGGAGGTCGGGACCATGCCCGTCTACCAGCCCGCGATCGACGTCGACGCCCTCGTCGCGATCGACGTGCACACCCACGTCGAGGCCGACGACCACGGCCGGCACTCCCTCGACGAGGAGCTGATGGCCGCCTCGGCGGCGTACTTCCGCGGCGACCACCCGCGAACGCCCACGCTGGACGAGATCGCCGAGCACTACCGCGCCCGCTCGATGGCCGCGGTCGTGTTCACGGTGGACGCGACGACCGCCACCGGCCACCCCGCGCTCTCGAGCGAGGAGATCGCCGTCGGCGCCGCGCGCAACAACGACGTGCTCATCCCCTTCGGGTCCGTCGACCCCCATCAGGGAGCCGACGCCGTCCGGCGCGCCCGCCGCCTGGTCGAGGAGTACGGCGTGCGGGGGCTCAAGCTCCACCCGAGCCTGCAGGGCTTCGAGCCGAACGACCGGGCGTTCTACCCGCTCTACGAGGCCATGGCCGAGCTCGGCGCGGTGGTGCTCCTCCACTCCGGCCAGACCGGCATCGGCGCCGGCCTGCCGGGCGGGCGCGGCATCAAGCTGCGCTACTCCGACCCGATGCTGGTCGACGACGTCGCCGCGGACCTCCCCGACCTGCGGATCGTCCTCGCCCACCCGGCGGTCCCGTGGGCCGACAGCGCCATCTCGATCGCGACCCACAAGGCCAACGTCTTCGTCGACCTCTCCGGATGGCTGCCCAAGTACTTCCCGCCGCAGCTGGTGCGACAGATCGGCACGCTGCTGCGGACCAAGGCGCTCTTCGGCAGCGACTTCCCGGTGATCACGCCCGACCGCTGGCTGGCCTCCTTCGCCGAGCTCGGCGTGCGGGAGGAGGCGGTGCCGCTGATCCTGAAGGAGAACGCGGTCGGCCTGCTGGGGCTGGGACCGTGCTGACGCCACCGGTGGTGGACGCCGCGCCGCGGCCGGTGATCGGCCTGGACGTCGACGGCGTGATCGCCCTGGCCGAGCCGCCCCTCGTGGCGGCTCGTGACCACGACGTCTCGGCGTGGGCCCGGTGGCGGCGCCGCATCCGGGTGCCCGTCGGCGCGGCCTCGACGGTGCGCGCCCTGGCCGAGCGCTACGAGGTCGTCTGGGTCAGCGCCTGGGGCCACACCGCGCACTCCGCGCTGCGCCCGGTCCTGGACCTCCCCGAGCAGCCGTGGCCGTTCCTGCCGGTCCAGTTCGCCCAGGCAGCCGCCCTGGCGGACTGGGCGGACGGCCGGCCCTGGCTGCTGATCCACGACGGCGTCGACGACGCGGTCACGCCCGAGCAGGAGCGCCACGTCCTCCAGGTGGATCCCCGACGTGGCATCGGCGACGTCTCGATCGAGGACGTCGCCGCCGCGATCGAGGCCCTGCAGGCCGCCCCGCGGTAGCACGACACCGTCCCGCGTCCCATCCAGCGCAAAGGAGCAGCAGATGACCCTCGACCAGACAGCCCCCGCCGCGGCCGCGCCACCAGCGAGCCCGGACGGCTCGGCGTACCACTTCCAGCCCGGCTCGCCCCTGGACCATCTGGTCCGCGTCGGTCGCGGCACTCTGATGGGGGAGGTGCTGCGCCGCTACTGGCAGCCGGTCGCGCTCGGCGAGGAGGCCACCCGCCAGCCCCGGAGGATCCGGGTGCTCGGCGAGGACCTGATCCTCTTCCGCACGGGCCGGGGCGCGCCCGGCCTGCTGTACTCGCGGTGCTGCCACCGCGGCGCCTCCCTCTTCTACGGCGGCGTCGAGGACGACGGGATCCGCTGCTGCTACCACGGCTGGGTGTTCGACACCGAGGGGCGCTGCCTCGAGCAGCCCTGCGAGCCCGAGCTCGGGCTGCACCGCGACCGGGTCCGCCAGCCGTGGTACCCGGTGCAGGAGCGGTACGGCCTGGTCTGGGCCTACCTGGGTCCGCCCGACCGGATGCCCGTGCTGCCGCGGTACGACACCCTCGAGGAGCTCGCCTCCGGGCAGCGGGTCTTCGCCGACGGCGACGGGTTCAGCGGCGGCGGCCCCGCCGTCTTGGACTTCAACTGGCTGTCCCACTGGGAGAACGTGATGGACCCGTTCCACGTGCCGATCCTGCACGCCCGGTTCAGCGGGAACCAGTTCGTCCCGGAGATGGCGATCATTCCCGAGGTCGAGTTCTCGTACGTCGACGACGGGGTGCGCGCCGCCTCCCAGCGCGTCCTGCCCGACGGCCGCCGGCTCCAGCGGGTCACCGAGGCGGTCTTCCCGAACCTCCGCGTGGTCCCCGACCCGAAGGGCACGCTGGGGCCGGTCGACGTGCTCGGCTGGGTCGTGCCGATCGACGACGAGAGCTTCAAGATCTTCACCGCCTATCGCGCCGAGTCGCGAGACCGCCTCGCGCAGATGCGCACGACCTTCGCCGGCAAGCGCTGGTCGGAGCTCGACGAGGACGAGCACCAGCGGATGCCCGGAGACTACGAGGCGCAGCGGAGCCAGGGCGTCATCGGCCTGCAGACCGAGGACCACCTGACGATCACCGACCAGGGGGTGACGATGCTGCGGCGGATGATGGCGCGGGCGGCGAAGACGGTCGCGAACGGCGGCGACGCGCCCGGCCTGATCCGCGAGGGCGAGGACGACCTGGTCCGGATCCGCGGCGGCGCCTTCATCCTCGACGACCGATAGCGGCGACCGATGTCGGAGACCATGCAGACGCTGCGGGTGCGCGGGCTCCGCTGGGAGTCCGACGGCGTCGTGTCCGTCGAGCTGGAGGACCGCGCCTCCGGCGTACCCCTGCCGGCGTGGACGCCGGGGGCGCACGTCGACGTCCGGCTCCCGAACGGCCTGGTCCGCCAGTACTCGCTGTGCGGCGAGCCCGGTGCCTCGAGTTGGCGGATCGCCGTGCTCCACGAGCCCGGACGGGGCGGCTCGACCTACGTCCACGAGACGCTGAGGCCCGGCCAGCTCCTCGACGTCGTCGGCCCGCGCAACCACTTCGAGCTCGCGCCGGCGACGGCCTACGTGTTCGTCGCCGGCGGGATCGGCATCACGCCGATCCTCCCGATGGTCGGCGAGTGCGTGGCCGCCGGGCGGCCGTGGCGGCTCGTCTACGGCGGTCGGACCCGCTCGGCCATGGCGTTCGTCGACGAGCTGGCGGCGTACGGCGGAGGTGTCGAGCTCGTCCCCGAGGACGAGGTCGGCCCCATCGACGTGCCGGGCGCGCTGGCGGGCCTGCCGGCCGGTGCCGCCGCCTACTGCTGCGGCCCGGCCGGACTGCTCGACGCGGTCACGGCGGCGGCTCGCGAGGCCGGCGTCGAGTGCCGCACCGAGCGCTTCACCCCCGTGATGTCGGCGCGGGAGGCACGCGCCGGCGGGGAGTTCGACGTCGTCTTGAAGCGCTCGGGCCGCAGCCTCACCGTCCGGGACGGCGAGTCGATCATGGAGGTCGTCGAGCGGGCCGGCATCGTGCCGCCGTCGTCGTGCCGCGAGGGCACCTGCGCGTCGTGCGAGACCGGCGTGATCTCCGGTGCGGTCGACCACCGGGACGGCATCCTCACCGAGGAGGAGCGGCGCGAGAGCCTGACCATGATGATCTGCGTCAGCCGCTCGCTCGGCCCCGAGCTGGTGCTGGACCTCTGACCTGCGGCCGAGTCGGCGCGTCTTGCCCGCCCGGGGGCGCTGAGTCGGCGCGTCTTGCCCGCTTTAGTGAGCAAGATGCGCCGAGTCGCGCTTCTCTGGCGGGCAAGTTGCGCCGAGTCGGCGGTCGACGGCGGCGTCGAGGATCACGAGGGATCCGGAGTCGGTGACCGCGATGGGGTTCAGGTCGAGGCCGCGGATCTCGGAGCGGTGCTCGTGCGCGATCCGGCCGAGCGTCTCCAGCAGTGAGGTGAGCAGCTCGGGACGGACCGGCGTGCGCCCGCGCGCGCCGCGCAGCAGCGGGGCGCCGCGCAGGTCGTCGACCATCGCCTGTGCCTCGCCGGCGGCCAGCGGCACGCCGCGCATGGTGACGTCGGCGAGGACCTCGGCCCACACTCCGCCGAGCCCGAGCATCACGACCGGCCCGAAGGTCTCGTCGTGGTGGACCCCGGCGAGGAGCTCCACGCCGGCCCGGACCATCGGCGAGACGGTGACGCCCTCGATGGCCGCGTCCGGGACCGCGCGGCGGGCGGAGGCCAGGACCGCGTCGGTGGCCCGCCGGACCTCGTCGGCGTCGGCGCAGTCGAGCGCGACGCCGCCGGCCTCGGTCTTGTGCAGGATGTCGGGGGAGGACACCTTGACGGCGACCGGGTACCCGATCGCGTCGGCGGCCGCGGCGGCCTCCTCCGGTGTCGCGGCCAGCCGCTGCTCGACGACCGGGAGACCGTGCTGCGCCAGCCACTGGAGGGTGGAGCGCTCGGTCAGCACGGCGGGCAGCGGCACCGGCTCACCCGGGGCGGGGTCGGCGGTGCCGCCGGTGGCGGTGGCGAAGCGCCGGAGCCGCTGGAGCGCCTCGACCGCGCCCGCGGGGGAGGAGAGGACCGGTACGCCGGCGGCACGGAGCTCGTCTCGCAGCCGGTCGGACTCGGACCCGGAGAGGATGACCGCCAGGACCGGCTTGTCGGAGCGCCGTACGAGCTCGACGAAGCGCTCGGCCCACCGGACGCCGTCCGGGCCGCCCCCGCTGGGGACCGCGAGGATCACGCCGCCGACCGCAGGGTCGGCGACCAGGGCCTCGGCGATGTCGACCATGGCGAACGGGCGCTGCATGCTCATCGCGGTGACGTCGATGGGGTTGTGGACCGGCCGACCGGCCGTCCAGCTCGGCAGGTTCGCCGCCACGTGCTCGCTGGTCCGCTGGCTCAGCTCGGCCAGGGGTACGCCGATCTCGTCGGCCCGATCGGCGGCCATGCCGGCCGCCCCGCCGGAGTTGGTGACCATGGCGATGGCATCCGTCGCCGGGAAGCGGCCGAGAAGCGCGGCGGCGACCGTGGAGCCGACCTGGTCGACGTCGGTGACCTCGAGGACGCCGTACTGGCGCATCAGGGCCCGCAGCGTCGGATAGGAGCCCGCGAGCGCGCCGGTGTGGGAGCGGACCACCGAGCTGCCGCTCTCGGTGCGCCCGACCTTGAGCGCGACCAGCGGCTTGCCCACCTCGCGGAGCCGCCGGGCGACCGCCAGGAAGCGGTCCCCGTCGCGGACCTGCTCGAAGACGCACGCGACGACCCTGACCCGGTCGTCCTCGGCGAGGTGCTCGAGCACGTCGACGATCGAGACGTCGGCCTCGTTGCCGGTCGCCACCCCCAGCCCGAGCGGCAGCCCGTCGGCGAGCAGCCGGTCGCACAGCGAGGTCATCCCGGACCCACTCTGGGAGACGACGGCGACGCTGCCCGCGTCGCTCGCCGGCCGCCGCCCGTACCAGACGAAGGAGAGCGGCAGCCCGCGCACGTAGTCGTGGACGCCCAGGGTGTTCGGGCCGAGGAGCAGCATGTCGTGCTCGCGGGCGACGTGGCGCAGCCGCTCCTGGGCGGCCGCGCCGTCGGCGCCGCCCTCCGCGAATCCCGAGGAGACCACGATCGCCGCCCGGGCGCCGCGGCGGGCGAGGGCCTCGACCGCGGTCACCACCGCCGGGCCGGGGACGACGACGAGTCCGACGTCGGGAGCCTCGGGGAGGGACGCCGGGTCCGGATAGGCCCGGTAGCCGGCGATCTCCTCGCGGCCCGGGTTGACGGGGTAGACCGCGACGTCGGCCCCGGACTCGCGCAGGAAGCGGACCGGCTTGCCGGAGAGGGTGGTGAGGTCTCCGGACGCTCCGACGACCGCGACGCTGCGCGGCGCGAGGAGCGGGCGGAGATCACGCATCCGAGTCGGACCGGTCGTAGGCGCCCAGACCGGGCTTGTACTCCTTGGTGTCGAGGAACTGCGACATCCCCTTCTGGCGCCCGCGCTCGGGGTCGCGGGCCGAGAGCTGGGCGGCCTTCGCGGCGATGTAGTCGGTGGCCTGCTCGTAGGGCATGTCGACCGAGTGCCGGTAGGCCTCCTTGGTGGCGCGCAGCGTGTGCGGGTTGAGCTTGCGCAGCTTCGCGGTCAGCTCGTCGACCGCCGCCGGCAGGTCGGCCAGCGGCACCGAGTCGTTGACGAGCCGGATCTCCTTGGCACGCTGCCCGTCGAAGGTCTCGCCGGTGAGCGCGTAGTAGAGCGCGTCGCGGTAGCCGAGCGTGATCGCGACGTCCTTGGTGACCAGGCCGCCGGGCAGGATGCCCCAGTTGACCTCGGAGAGCCCGAACTGCGCCTCGTCCGCGGCGATGGCCAGGTCGCACGAGGTCAGCGGCATGAAGGCGCCGCCGAAGCACCAGCCGTTGACCGCGGCGATGGTGACCCGGGGGAAGAAGCGCAGCCGGTGGTAGGACCACTCCCGCATGGTCCACTTCGCGCGCTCGGACTTCACGGGGTCGTCCTCGGTGCCGCGGAAGTACTCGCGCAGGTCCATGCCCGCGCTGAAGGACTCCCCGGTGCCGGTGAGCACGAGCACGTCGGTGTCGGGGTCGGTGCTGAGCCGGGTGAGCGCGTCGAGCATCTCGTCGTTGAGCTGCGGGCTCATCGCGTTGCGCTTGTGCGGCCGGTTGAACGCGACCGTGGTGACGCGATCCTCGGTCTCGACCTTGATGCACTCGTAGTTGGGCATGCCTGCGCCTCTCCTGCTCACGGCTGAATGAGCCGAAACATATAACGCAATCTAGCGCGGCGTCAATGGAATGATACAGAATCCTGGGACAGCGCGGTGGCGTAGTGCGCCGCGGCGCCGTCGGCGAGCAGGGCATGCGCCTCGTCGAAGAGGCGGCGCGCCTCGTCGCCCGGCCAGCCCGGGGGCTGCAGCTCGGCGGGGAACTGCGGGTCCTCCCGCGCGAGCAGCCGGAACCGGTGCACCAGCGCGATCCGCTCGGCCAGCGCGGTCCCGCCGTCGAGCGCGCCGCTGCGGTAGTCGCCCATCCGCCGGCGCAGGGCGCGGATGAAGTCCTGGTACGCCGCCTCGAGATGGCTCACGTCCCAGCATCGGACGACCAGGGCGCGATCCTCGGCGAGGCCGGCCGTCTTGGTGGTCAGCATGGTCAGCCGGGCCGCCGCGAGGTGGGCGGTGGCGTCGGCCACCTGCGGCAGCCGCGGGTGGGGGCAGATCCAGGTTGCCGGCGCCAGGGGGCCGAAGCCGTTCCACGTCAGCTGCTTGCGGAGCTCCTCGCGGGTCTGCCGGTCGGGCTCGGGCACCGTGTAGATGATCATCGACCAGTTCCCGGTCCACGGCTCCGAGGGTGGCCGGAAGATCCGCCTCGCCCCGTCGTTCAGGACTCGCAGGCAGGCCGGCGCGAGCCGGTAGATCGACTCCCGCCCCTCGCGGCTCACCTCGAACCACCCCCGCTTGCGCAGCCGGGCCAGCGTGACCCGCATCGTCGGGCCGGGGATCGCGAGCTGCTCGCCCAGGGCGACCAGCGTCTTGAGGCGCAGCTCCCGGATGCCGGCCCGGTTCAGGTCACCGAGCAGGTCGACGACCACGGCGCTCGGCCGTGGCTCGGCGCCGTCCTGCGCCGACGGGGTCCGCGGGTCCACGACGGACAGCCTAACGACAAATTCGTATAACGCACTAGCAACGGCAATCGACAGAATGTTACAGTTCGGCCGGCCGCGGGTGATGTACGCCGCGGTACCCCATGCCAGCGAGATGCCGGCCAGATGCCAGCCAGATACCAGCGAGGTGACCGGGTGCAGGCAGACCAGGACGTCCCGGACGTGCTCGTCGTCGGGGCCGGGATCGGCGGCTTGACGCTCGCCCTCCAGCTGCACCACTGGGGCATCGCCTGCCGGGTGGTGGAGGCGGCGCCCGAGCTGACGGCGCTCGGGGTGGGGATCAACCTCCTCCCGCACGCCGCTCGCGAGCTGCACGACCTCGGCCTCGGTCCGGCCCTGGACGCGGTGGCCGTGCGCACCGCCGAGTCGCACTACTACAACCGGTTCGGCCAGCTGATCCACCGCGAGGAGCTGGGCGAGGCCGCCGGCTACCCGGTCCCGCAGTACTCCATCCACCGCGGCGACCTGCAGCTGCTCCTCCTCGACGCGGTGACCGAGCGACTCGGCCCCGGCGCCGTGCGTCTCGGCGCCACGCTCGTCGACGCGAGCCAGGACGAGCGGCAGGTCCGGGCCACGATCGCGACCGTCGACGGCGGCACGGAGGTCCTCGCCGCCGGCGTGGTCGTCGGCTGCGACGGCGTCCACTCCGCGGTCCGCGGCCTGCTGCACCCCGGCGAGCCGGCCCTGCGCTACTCCGGATACACCATGTGGCGCGGCGTGACGGTGGCGCCGCCGTTCCTCGGCGGGCGCGCGATGGCGCGCGCGGGCTGGCTGGCGTCGGGGAAGCTCGTCGTCTACCCGATCCGCGACCACGCCGACGGCACGCAGCTGATCAACTGGGTGGCCGAGGTCGAGACCGCGGAGCGCACCGACCGGGACTGGACCCGCCGGGGCGCGCTCGAGGACTTCATCGGCTCCTTCGCGGACTGGGAGTTCGACTGGCTCGACGTGCCGGGCCTGCTGCGCTCGGCCGAGTCGATCCTGGAGTACCCGATGGTCGACCAGGACCCCCTGCCGCGGTGGAGCTTCGGCCGCATCACCCTGCTCGGCGACGCCGCCCACCCGATGGTGCCGCGGGGGTCGAACGGCGCCGGGCAGGCGATCCTCGACACCCGGTCGCTGGCCGACCACCTGGCCGGTGCCGCCGACCCGGTCGCCGCGCTCGCGGCGTACGACGACGAGCGCCGACCCGCGACGAGCGAGGTGGTGCTGCTCAACCGCACCAACCCGCCCGACGCGATCCTGCGCGAGGTCTTCGAGCGCACCGGCGACCGCCCCTTCGAGCGGATCGAGGACGTGATCGGCGCGGAGGAGATCGAGGAGCTGCTGCACCGCTACCGCACGGTGGCCCGCTACACCCGGACCGACGTCCGGCATCCGCCGAGCCCGGCTACAGGAGACCCAGGAGACATGGCATGAAGATCGACATCCACGGACATGTGAGCGCCCCCGAGTCGCTCTACGCGTACAAGGCCGGCCTGCTCTCGCACCGTGGTGCGCACGGGCGCGGTAGCGTCCCGTTCACCGACGAGACCCTGCGGGAGGCGCTGCACGCCCCGCATCCGTCGTTCGCGAACCGCTCGCACCTGCAGCACCTCGACGACGCGGGGGTCGACCTGCAGCTGATCTCGCCGCGGCCCTACCAGATGATGCACAGCGAGCAGGGCGACCTCGTGCGCTGGTTCGGCGAGGAGACCAACAACGTCATCGCCGGCATCTGCGCGCTGGAGCCGGATCGCTTCCGCGGCGTGGCCGGCCTCCCGCAGAGCATGGACCTGCCGCCCGCGGAGTGGATGGCCGAGCTGCGCCGGTGCGTCGAGGAGCTCGGGTTCGTCGGCGCGCTCCTCAACCCCGACCCCTACGAGGGCACGGCCCAGCCGCCGAAGCTGAGCGACCGGTTCTGGTACCCGGTGTGGGAGACGCTCTGCGAGCTCGACGTCCCCGCCCTGATCCACTCGGCCGGCTGCCGGCTCCCCGCCCGGGAGGCATACTCCCTGCACTTCATCCAGGAGGAGACGCTCGCGGTCGCCGCGCTCGCGTCGTCCCAGGTGCTCGACGACTTCCCCGACCTGAAGATCGTCGTCTCCCACGGCGGTGGCGCGATCCCCTACCAGCGCGGGCGGTTCGAGCCGCGGGCGCTGCGCCAGGGCACCACCTTCCGCGACCAGCTCCGCAAGCTCCACTACGACACCTGCCTGTACTCCCGGGACTCGATCGAGCTGCTGCTGCGGGCCGTGGGGGTCGACCGCTGCCTGTTCGGCACCGAGAAGCCCGGGACCGGCTCGATGGTCGACCCGGCCACCGGCCGATGGGTGGACGACATCCACCTCCTCATCGAGGACATCGACTGGCTCGACGACGGCGAGCGCGAGCAGCTCTTCGAGCTCAACGCACGCCGGCTCTTCGGCCTCTGAGATCCCCCCGGAAGGACACGACGATGGCACAGATCGCCCTGGGCGTCGGGAGCTCGCACGCCCCGCAGCTCAGCACCCCGCCGGAGGACTGGGGCCTGCGCGCGACGGCGGACCGGCGCAACACCGCGCTGGCCTTCCGCGGCCGGACCTACGCCTTCGAGGAGCTGCGCGCGGTGCGCGGCGCGGCGTTCGCGGCCGAGTGCGAGCCGAGCCAGATGCGCGAGCGGCACACCCGCAGCCGCGCCGCGATCGACCAGCTCGCGGCGGCGGTCCGGGACCGCGACCTCGACGTCCTGGTGATCGTCAGCAGCGACCACAAGGAGACCTTCACCGACGAGCTGCTGGCGCCGTTCGCGGTCTACTGGGGCGAGACGGTCCAGCACGAGCCGCTCACCCAGGAGGACCTCGACGCGATGCCCCCCGGCCTCGCCGTCGCCGAGGTGGCCAACGTCCCGGAGGTCAGCACCACGCGGACCTGCCACCCCGACCTGGCGCTGCACCTGATCCGCAGCGCCGGCGCGGCCGGCTTCGACGTCGGCGCCTCCCGGATGCTGCCCGCGGGCCGGTACGGCGACCACGGCATCCCGCACGGCTGGGGGTTCGTCCTCCAGCAGATCCTCGGCGAGGACGGGCAGATCCCGATCGTGCCGGTGTTCGTCAACACGTTCTGGCAGCCCAATCCGCCCTCGGCGCGGCGCTGTCACGACCTCGGGGTCGCGCTCGGCGAGGCGATCGCCGGCTTCCCGGCCGACCTGCGGGTGGGCGTCGTCGCCTCCGGGGGGCTGTCCCACTTCGTGCTCGACGAGGACCTCGACCGCGGGTTCCTCGACGCCCTGTGCGCCGAGGACGCGGACCGGATGAGCGGCCTCGCCGACGACCTCCTCGTGGCGGGCTCCTCGGAGCTGCGCAACTGGATCGTCGTGGCCGGCGCCCTCGCCGGCCGGGGGCTGCGGGCCGAGGTCGTCGACTACGTGCCGTGCTACCGGACCGACGCGGGCACCGGCTGCGGCATGGGCTTCGTCACCTGGACCCCCGACGCAGAGGCCGACGCAGAGGCCGCCGGCGCATGACCCGCCCGCCCCTCCTGGACCCGGTGCCGGCCGACGAGTGGCCCGACCAGGTCGACGTCCTGATCGTGGGCGGCGGCCCGGTGGGCCTCGCCAGCGCGATCCTGCTCGCCCAGCGCGGCGTCGACGTCCTGCTGGTCGAGCGGCGGTCGTTCGACACCCGCTTCCCGCGCGCGCACCTGCTCAACGTGCGGACCATGGAGATCTTCCACGAGATGGGGGTCGCCGACGACATCTACGCCCAGGGCCCGAGCAACGACTGGCACCGGGTCGTCTGGTACACCTCGGTGACCGGCCCGACGCCGCTGCACGGCCTCAAGCTGGGCGAGGTCCCGGCCTGGGGCGGTGGCGCCGACGCCGACCGCTACGCGGCGGCGAGCCCGCGGCCGTTCGCGAACCTCCCGCAGCTGCGCCTCGACCCGCTGCTGTACGCCCACGCGGCCGCCTGCTGCCCCGGCCGGGTCCGCGCCCACGCGGAGGTGGTCGCGCTCGAGCAGGGGCCCGAGGGGATGTCGGCCACGATCGAGGAGCGCGCCAACGGCCGGCGCCACGACGTCCGCGCGCGCTACGTGATCGCCGCGGACGGCGGGCGGGTCAGCTCCCGGCTGCTCGGCGTCGAGCTGGACGGCCCGACCGCGATCCGCGACGTCACCAGCTTCTACCTGAGCACCGACCTGTCGATGTGGACCGAGCCGGACGCGCTCCTGGCGCACTTCATCCAGCCGCGGGGCAGGGGCCGGCCGGTCGGCACCCTGCAGGCGCTCGGCCCGGTGTACTACGGCCGCCGGTCGGCCGAGTGGCTGGTCGCGGTCGCGCGCCGACACGGCGGGGACGCCGACGACGAGGTCGCGCTGGCCGATGCGCGCGCGATGCTCGGGATCGCCGACGACCACCCGCTCACCGTGCACGCGGTCAGCCACTGGCAGTACGAGGCGGTCGTCGCGCGCCGCTACCGCGTCGGCTCGGCCTTCCTCGCCGGCGACGCCGCGCACCGGCACCCGCCGACCGGCGGGCTCGGCCTCAACGGCGGCGTCCAGGACGCCGACAACCTGTGCTGGAAGCTGGCCCTCGTCCTGCGGGGCCGGGCGCCGGAGTCGCTGCTCGACACCTACGAGCTCGAGCGGCGGCCGACGGCGGCGTACTACGCGGCGCACGCCCTGGAGAACGCCGGACGGCACGCGCCGATCGGCGCGGCCCTCGGCCTGGCCGACGCCGCCACCGAGGAGGACGGCTGGGCCGAGATCGGCACCCTGGTCGCCGACACGCCGGACGGCGAGAAGCGGCGGCGCCTGGTCGAGCAGGCGGTGGCCGACAACGCCAACGACTACGGACAGCTCAACGTCGAGGTCGGCTACCACTACTGGGCCGGGGCGTTCGTCCCGGACGGATCGCCCGTGCCCGCCCACGCGTCGTCCCCGATCACCTACCTGCCCACCACCCGGCCCGGCCACCACCTGCCGCACGCGTGGCTGGACTCGCCCCAGGGGTGGGTCTCGACCCACGACCTGGTCGAGCCCGAGCGGCTGACCCTGCTCGTCGCCGAGACGGCCGCCGACGCCTGGCGGTCGGCCGCCGCCGGCCTCGACGACGTACGGGTCGTCCCCGTCCCGGACCCCGACGGGGAGTGGGCCGAGGTCCGCGAGGTGGGCGAGACCGGCGCGGTGCTGGTGCGTCCCGACCACGTCGTCTGCTGGCGCGCGGCCGCGCTGCTCGCCGACGCCGGCGAGAGCCTCCGGTCGGCGGTCGGGGTGGTGCTCGCCGGAGGCGCCGCGCCGCCCGACGACCCGGCCGCGCCGTACCTGGAGCGCATCCACGCCGCCGCTGCCGGACTCACCCGCCGACCACGAGAGGGGGCCGAGCGCCCATGACCGTCGACCACACGGGCGACATCGACGTACTCGCCCGCCTGCGCGACCTCGACACCTGCGCCGTCTCCGACGCGCTCGACACGCTCGGCCTGAGCGGAGCGACCGTCGGGCTCCACGGCCTCTGGCCGGCCGGGCGGACGGTGGTGGGGCGCGCCTTCACGGTGACCGCGGGGCCGCGCGAGCCCGGCG
Organism: Nocardioides hungaricus; assembly: GCF_054782915.1. NCBI lineage: Bacteria > Bacillati > Actinomycetota > Actinomycetes > Propionibacteriales > Nocardioidaceae > Nocardioides > Nocardioides hungaricus. The sequence continues at coordinate 93,235 of NZ_BAAGRO010000020.1, forward strand.
CGCCGGGCGAGCACATCGCGGCCGCGGCCATCGAGGAGGCCACCGACCGGCACGTGCTCGTCATCGCGAACAGCGGCCGGGTCGACGTGTCCTGCTTCGGCGGCATCCTCACGCTCGCCGCCTCCCGCCGGGGCATCCGGGGCGTCGTGATCGACGGCGCCTGCCGCGACATCGCCGAGTCCGAGGCCGCGGACCTCCCGGTCTGGGGCCGCGCCGTCGTGCCGGTCAGCGCCCGCGGCCGGATCGTCCAGGTCGCCAGCCGGCAGCCGGTCACGGTCGCCGGCGTGAGCGTCGCCCAGGACGACTACGTCGTGGCGGACCGCAACGGGGTCGCGTTCGTCCCCGCCGCCCGCGTCCTCGACGTCCTCGACCTCGCCGACCGGATCGTCGAGCGCGAGACGGGCATGGCCGCGGCCGTCCGGAGCGGGCAGCCGGTCACCGAGGTCATGCACGACAGCCGATTCCCGACGATCGAGGAGACCGCACCGTGACCGAGCACCCGCTGGCGGCCCACTCGACCGCCACCATCTCCGACGCCCTCGACCGGCTCGGGCGGCCCGGCTCGCTGCACGGCATCGCGCCGCTCTTCGACGGTGCCCGCCTCTGTGGCCGCGCCTCCACCGTCCGCTACGTGCCGGCCGGTACGCCGCCGGGCACGGTCGGCGACTACCTCGACGACGTCCCCCCGGGCGAGGTCGTCGTGCTCGACAACGCCGGCCGGACCGACTGCACCGTGTGGGGTGACATCCTCACCGCGATGGCGGCCGACCGGAACGTGGCCGGCACGGTCATCGACGGCGTCTGCCGCGACGTCCACCGGGCCCTGAGCGTCGAGTACCCGATCTTCAGCCGGGGCCGGTTCATGCGCACCGGCAAGGACCGCGTCGAGGTCGCCGAGGTCGGCGGCACGGTCACCGTCGCTGGCGTCCAGGTCCGCGCGGGCGACCTCGTCGTCGGCGACGCCGACGGCGTCGTGGTCGTCGCCGCGGAGATCGAGGGCGAGGTGCTCGCGATCTGCGAGAGCATCGCCGAGCGCGAGAGCCGCATCCTCGCCGACGTCTTGGCCGGCACGAGCCTCGCCGAGGCGCGCGGCGCGCACGGCTACCACCTCCTGCAGCGCCGGGCCGACGAGCCGGACGAGGAGTCGTCGTGATCGGCCTCGACGTCGTCGACGGGTACGCCGCCGAGCTCCTCGAGCTGGGCTCCGCGACCCTCTACGAGGCGTCCGGCGACCCCTGCTGCCTGCCCGCGACCCTGCGCCCCGTCTGGGACGCCGCGACCGTCGTCGGCCGCGCGCTGCCGGTCCGGACCGCGGCCGGGGACAACCTGCCGTTGCACCTGGCGCTCGAGCAGGCAGAGCCGGGTGACGTCCTCGTCGTCGACGCCGCAGGTGCGGCCCACGGCTACTGGGGCGAGGTGCTCACCGTCGCCGCCCAGGCCCGGGGAGTGCGTGGACTGGTGATCGACGGCGGAGTCCGCGACACCGGGCGGCTCCGGGAGCTCGGCTTCCCGGTGTTCAGCAGCTCGGTCGCACTGACCGGCACCGGCAAGAGCGACGCGGGCAGCATCGGCGCGCCGATCCGGATGGGCGCCGCGACCGTACGCCGCGGCGACGTGGTCGTCGGGGACGCCGACGGTGTCGTCGCCCTGCGCGGTGAGCGCCTCACCGAGATCGTCGCGGCGTCCCGGTCGCGCGCGGCCGCGGAGGCGGCGTACCTCGAGCGTCTGCGCGCCGGCGAGCTCACCCTGGACATCTACGGCTTTCGGCGAGCGGCCGACCGACCCTAGGAGGACGGATCTGTGGACTACCCCCAGCTCTCGCTGCTGATCGCGGGAGAGTGGCGCGCCGGAGACGGCCGCGACACCCTCCCCGTGGTCGATCCCGCCACCGGCGAGGCGATCGCGGCCCTTCCGGTCGCGACGACCGTGGACCTCGACGACGCCCTCGACGCGGCCGCGGCGGCGTTCGCCTCGTGGCGCGACACCCCCGCCTACGACCGGTACCGGATCCTGCGCCGTGCCGGCGACCTCCTCCGCGAGCGCGCCGAGACGATCGGCCGCCACACCACGCTCGAGCAGGGCAAGCCGCTGCGCGAGTCCGTCGCGGAGGCGCGCAGCGCCGCGGACATCCTCGACTGGTTCGCCGAGGAGGGCCGGCGGGTCTACGGCCGGATCGTCCCGTCGCGGTCGGCCGACGTCCGGGACCTGGTGCTGCGCCAGCCGGTGGGCCCGGTCGCCGCCTTCACGCCGTGGAACTTCCCGATCACGATCCCGGCACGCAAGCTCGGCGCCGCCCTCGCCGCCGGGTGCCCGGTGGTCTTCAAGCCCGCCGAGGAGACGCCGGCGACCGGGCTGGCCCTGGCGCGTGCGCTGGTCGACGCCGGCCTGCCGCCCGGCGTGCTCAACGTCGTGTTCGGTGTGCCGTCGGAGATCTCGACGCACCTGATCCGCTCCCCGCACATCCGCAAGGTCACCTTCACCGGCTCGACCGCCGTCGGCCGCCGGATCGCCGCGCTCGCGGCCGAAGGCGTCAAGCGGGTCACGCTCGAGCTCGGCGGGCATGCGCCCGTGCTCGTCTTCCACGACACCGACGTCGCCGCGGTGGCGCGGCGTGCGGTCGGCTCGAAGTTCCGCAACGCCGGGCAGATCTGCATCGCGCCGACCCGGTTCCTGGTCCAGGAGGGTGCGTACGCCGGCTTCGTGTCGGCCTTCGGCGAGGCGGTCGCGGCGCTGCGGCCCGGGAGCGGCCTGGACCCGGCGACCACGATGGGACCGCTGGCGCATGACCGCCGTCCCGCCGCCGTCGAGGAGCTCGTCGTCGACGCGATCGACCGGGGCTCGCGGGTCGTCACCGGCGGGAGGGCGGTCGAGCGGCCGGGCTACTTCTGGGAGCCCACGCTCCTGGCCGACGTGCCGGCCGACGCCCGGGTGATGCACGAGGAGCCGTTCGGCCCGGTCGCGCTCGCGGTGCCGTTCCGCGATCTCGACGAGGCGGTCCTGCGGGCCAACGAGCTGCCCTACGGCCTGGCGTCGTACGCCTTCACCTCCTCGCAGCGCACCGCCTTCGCGGTCGCGGAGCGGATCGAGGCCGGGATGCTGGCGGTCAACCACTTCCGGCTGATCGGGCCCGAGACGCCGTTCGGCGGGGTGAAGGAGAGCGGCTACGGCTCCGAGGGCGGCTCCGAGGGCATCGAGGACTTCCTGCACTCCAAGCTGGTCAGCGAGGCCGCGGGCCTGTGACTCAGGATCGGGACTCGGCCCGGAGCGCGTCGATGCAGGACAAGATGTCGTCGCGGAAGCCCTCCGTGCGGCCCGGATCCAGTCCGGTGAGCATCCGGTCCTCGAGCGCCCGGATCTCCGCCGCGCACTCGCTCAGGACCTCGTGCCCCCGGTCGGACAGGGTGATCTCCAGCAGCCGGGCGTGCTGAGCGCTCTGCGACCGCACGATGAGGCCCTTGGCGCGCAGCGCGTTGACGAGCTCGTTGGCGGCCTGGGCGCTCACGAAGGTACGCCGGGCCAGCTCGGCCGAGGACAGCCCCGGCCGGACCTCCAGGATCGAGAGTGCGGTGTACTGGGGGACGGTGAGGCCGCGCGGGCGGATGACCTGCTCGATCCTGGACCGCAGCAGCGACTCCAGCTGCTTGACCAGGTACATCGTGCGCGCCTCGGCGGTCGCCATCCCGGTCGATCTCTTCATCCGTGGCACTCGGGCTCTCCCTCTGAGGATGGTCGACGTGCCACGCGGGCCGGGTCTCCCAGGTGATGGACGCAACGACTGTACAGGTCGTGCGACGTCCCGGCGGGGCGGTCGTTGCCGACGACCGAACCGCCGCGGATCGAGAGAACAGTATCAAGACTCTTGACACTCCTGATTCGTTGAATCATCCTAGGACGCGCGCTGCGTGTCACCTCGAGGCTCGTGCTCTCGCGGCGCATCAGGCCGAGCTGGAGGGTCGGAGCGGTGGGTGCGGAACGAGAGGCTGAGCGGTGATGACTGACGGTTCGTCGAAGCGCGGGAGCGAGCGCACGGACGATACCTGCTACCTCAGCGCGTCGCAGGCGCGCGCGTTGTTCTCGACGCGGGAGCTCTCGCCGGTCGAACTGCTCACGGCGCTGATCGAGCGGGCCGAGGCCACCGAGCCGGTGGTCAACGCGTTGTGCCACACCGACTACGAGCGTGCGATGGATGCGGCCCGGGACGCGGAGCGGAGGTACGCCGGCAAGGGCGGCCGGGTCAGGCCCCTGGAGGGCCTCGCGGTTGCGGTCAAGGAGGACACGCCGATCGAGGGCTGGCCGTGGACGAACGGGTCGGTGTTGATGCGCGACGAGGTCGCGGGCCACACGTCGGTGATGGTGCAGCGGATCCTGGATGCGGGAGGGATCGTGCACGCTCAGTCCACGAGTGCGGAGTTCGGCGCCGCGCCGTTCACCCGGTCGCTCCTGTGGGGGGTGACCCGCAACCCGTGGAGTCCGGCGTTCGCGGCCGGTGGCTCCTCAGGCGGAGCCGGTGCTGCCCTGGCGTCCGGCGTCACGACCCTGGCGACGGGCAGCGACATCGCGGGATCGGTGCGGATTCCCGCGTCGTTCTGCGGGGTCGTCGGGTTCAAGCCGCCCTACGGCAGGGTGCCGGTCGACCCGCCGTGGAACGTGGACACCTTCATGCACTACGGGCCGATGGGCCGCACGGTGGAGGACGTCCGGCTGCTCCAGAACGTGATCGCCGGGCCCAGCCCGACCGACATCGTCTCGCTCCGCCCGAGGTACGTGATCCCCGAGCTCCCCGACTCGGTCCGCGGCCTGCGGATCGCGATGTCCGAGGACCTGGGCAGCTATGACGTGGACTCGCAGATCCGTGCGAACACCCGCGCGGTGGCCGACCTCCTGCGCGACGCGGGCGCGGCGGTGGACTCCGTCGAGCTCCACATCGACCGCGACCAGGTCAACCGCGCGCTCGCGCTGGCGGTGGTGACCAGCGGTCAGGGTCTCACCGACACGCCGGACGCGGAGCTCCTCTCTCCCTACATCCCCGTCGGGATGGCACGGAAGGTCGACGAGGCGGCCGGTGGCACGGTCGCCGACCTGCAGCAGCTCCGGGTCGACCTGTACCGCCCCGTGGCCGAGGTGCTCGAGCGCTACGACGCCCTGATCTGCCCCACGGTCGCCACCACCGGGTTCGACGCCGACTCCGACTACCTGGGCGACGACGAGTACCTGATCGACGATCGCGGCTACACCGACCCTGACCTGGGCTTGATGACGATCGTGTGGAACGTCTTGAGCCAGGCCCCATGTCTGGCCGTGCCCTCCGGCGTCGCGGCCAACGGTGTGCCCACCGGGATCCAGATCGTAGGACCCACCTACGACGACCAGGTCGTCTTCCGGGTCGGTGCAGCCATCCAGCAACGCCTGGCGCTGTACGGACCGGGACGGCAGCACCCCCCACTGACCACCCGCTCCAGCGACGTCCCCCGGCCCGTTGAAGCCGTTCAACCGTGCGATCGGGGCCGGCGGGGCTCGGCCGACGAAGAGTCCAGCGCACCCGCGCGGCCACGAAACAAGGAGTAGAGACATGAGAAGCCGTCCGGTCCTCAAGATCAAGATGGGCGTGGCAGTCGCAGCGGCTGCGGCGCTGGCGCTCTCGGCCTGCTCGTCGGGCAGGGAGCCCGGCTCCCTGCCCGACGCCAACGCCGACCTGCAGGACACCACGCCCAAGGCGACCGCCGACTACGGGTCGATCACCTGGGCGAACTACCGGGCACCCACCACCCTGGATCCACTCCAGGCCGAGGACCAGCCCGAGAACGCCGTCGTCAACGCGCTCTGCGAGGGCCTGCTGATGCAGGAGCCCGACGGGAAGATCGCGCCGTGGCTCGCCGAGTCCGTGGACTACACGACCCCGACCACGATCACCGTCAAGCTCCGCGACGGCGTGACGTTCTGGGACGGGACGCCGATGACCGCACAGGACGTGGCCTACAGCCTCGACCGGGCGCGCGATGTCAAGACCGGCAGCTACTACGCCGCCCGGCTGACGTCGATCTCCAGCGTGGAGGTCGCCGGCGACAACCAGGTGGACATCCGGCTGTCCCAGCCCGACTACTGGATCGAGGGCCTCCTCGCCAACATGCCCGGCATCGTCGTGCAGAAGGCGCTGGCCGAGCGCGTCGGCAAGGCCTACGGGACGAAGGCCGAGAACGTCATGTGCACGGGGCCGTACCAGGTGGCCTCCTGGAAGGCCGGCGGCGACGTCACCATCGCGCGGAACGACTCCTACTGGGACGAGGCCAACCGCGCCAAGGTCTCGCAGATCACGTTCACGGCTGTTCCCTCGGACTCCGACCTGACCGCCGGACTGACCAGCGGCGACATCAACGGGACCTTCATCCCGGTGCTGTCGACCTACGAGCAGCTGAAGGGCACCGACAGCGTCACCGTGACGACCGGCTGGAGCCCGAACCTCGACGTCCTTCCCATCCTGGGCCTCGACGGTGTGCTCGGCGACGTCAGGGTGCGGCGAGCCCTCTCGCTGGCGATCGACCGGCAGGCGTACCTGGGTGTCGCCTATCCGGGCGGCCAGGCATCCATCCCGCGCACCTCGACCAACTCGTCCACGTGGCGGATGGACTCGGGCGCGTTCGAGAGCGTCCTCGGAGACGTCGGGCCGATGACGCAGGACCTCGCCGAGGCCAAGAAGCTGATCTCCGAGGCGGGTGCGAGCGGGGAGACGATCGTGATGGCGGCCAGCAGCGGTCTCCCCTCGACGATCTCCGCGGCGAACGCCGTCATCCAGGCCGGCAAGGCGATCGGGCTCGAGGTCGAGCTCAAGAACCTCCCCATCTCGCAGTACGTCGGCATGTTCTACGACCCCGCCGCGCGGAAGGGGATCGATCTCTACGACACGATCAGCGGGTCGAGCGTGGCCGAGCCCGGCCCGTTCCTCGCCGCGGCCGCCGTCCCAGGTGGCAGCTACAACCTCTCGAACTGGAGCAACGCGAAGGTGACCCAGCTGTTGGAGCAGGCGCGCGGCACCGCAGACGCCAGCGCGCGGGCCAAGCTCGAGGCGCAGGCGGACCGGATCGTCACCGAGCAGCTCCCATGGATCACCCTCGCCGAGCAGAACAACTCCGTGTTCATGTCGACGTCGATCACCGGAGCGCCCGCCTCGGCTGTGGGCTACCTGAACGGACCCTGGACGCGGTACCTCGGAGCTGCTGGATCGTGACAGTCCGGATCAGCCCGACGGCGAGCGCGACTCGCGGCCGAGCTCGGCACCGGCTGCGGCCGGTGCCGAGCAGGCCGTTCTCGGCGCGTGGAGACGGAGGCCCGGGGTGACCGTCGTCGTGGCCTCCGGCGGCCGCCGGAGGCCCGACCGCGCGTCGCGCCGTCTCAGTCCGATCGTGGTCTATCTCGTGCGCCGGCTCCTCCTGAGCGTCCTCACGCTGTTCGTCTCGACGTTCCTGGTGTTCTCCGCCCTCTACATCACTCCCGGCGGCCCGATCTCGGCACTGTCGAAGGGGCGCACGCTCTCACCTGAGCTCATCGCCCAGCTCGAGCAGCAGTACCACCTCGACGATCCGTTCCTCGAGCGCTACTGGAGCTGGCTGACCGACGCCCTCCACGGGAACCTCGGTACCTCTCTCATGTACCAGGACAGCGTCGGCACCATCATCGGCCAGCGCGTGGGAGTCACGTTCACGCTGATCGCGTACTCCAGTCTCCTGATCGTTCTCTTCGGGGTGGGGACCGGCGTCGTCGCCGGCCTGCGTCGAGGGGCCGTGGACGGCGCGATCCTCGCCCTGACCTCGTTCCTCGTCGCCGTCCCCGGCTACGTGAGCGCGCTCGTCCTCCTCGACCTGTTCGCGATCCAGCTCGGGTGGTTCCCGACGCTGGGAGCAGGGCAGGGATTCGTCGACCAGATCTGGCACCTGACCCTGCCCTCGGTCGCCCTCGCGCTCGCGAGCCTGGCGCTGGTCAGTCGGGTGACCCGAGCGGCCGTGCGGGCCGAGGTGGACCACGAGCACGTCCAGACCGCCGTCAGCCGTGGGATTCCCTACCGGACGGTGGTACGACGCCACGTGTTCCGGAACGCGACGATCCCCGTCACCACCGTCGTCGGCATCACGGTGCCGACGCTGCTGGCGATCACCGCCATCGTCGAGCAGGCGTTCAGCCTCAACGGCCTGGGGTCCGCACTCGTCCAGGCCGCGTCGTACAACGACTTCCCGGTCGTCCAGGGGATCAGCCTCATCTACGTGCTCGCGTTCGTCACCGCGAACACCCTCGTCGACGTCTTCTACGGCCTCCTCGATCCACGGATAAGAGTTGGGAGTGCCCGATGAGTGCGTCCTTCGAGCTGACGACGGCACCGGTCGTACGGCGGCTCGGCCTGCACACGGGCCGAGTGGTGCCCGTGGTGTGCGGGCTGATCGTCGTGCTCATGGTGCTGCTCGCCCTCTTCGGTCCGCTGCTCGCCCCCTACGATCCGACCGCGCCCGACCAGAGCTTCGCCTACGTGGGCTCGATACCCGGTCACCCGCTCGGCTTCGACGGTCAGGGGCGCGACCTCGTGAGCCGGCTCCTCGCCGGTGCGCGTACGGCGGTCCTGGCGCCCGCTGTCATCGCCGTCTCGGCGGTCACGGCGGGCTCGATCCTGGCCGTGGTCGCGGCGTGGGCGGGCGGATGGTTCGATGCGATCATCTCCTCCGCTCTCGACCTGGCCTTGTCGTTCCCCGGGATGCTGCTGGCGATCCTCGCGGCGGCGATCTTCGGCTCCGGGGTGACTGCCCCCGTCATCGCCCTCGCGCTCGCCTACTCGCCGTACGTCGCCCGGGTCGTGCGGTCCGCGGCCATGCGGGAGCGCGCACGCGACTACGTGGTCGCGTGCGAGCTCCAGGGACTGTCGGCGGTCACGATCTGCCTACGGCATCTGGTACCCAACATCGCCCCGGTCGTCGTCGCCCAGGGGACGCTGGTGTTCGGCTACGCCATCGCCGACTTCGCGGCGGTGTCCTACCTCGGACTCGGGGTGCAACCCCCCGCACCGGACTGGGGCGCGATGGTCGCGGACGGGCAGGTCGGACTGCTGCAGGGCTACCCGATGGAGTCCCTGGCCGCCGGCACGCTCATCGTCATCGTCGTCCTCGCCGTGAACATCCTGGGGGAGTGGATGGTCGACGCGAAGGAGCCGGGACGATGACCGCGCCCGTCGTCGAGGTCGACGACCTGACCGTGTCCCTCCCCATCGGGGGCGAGCACCTCGACGTACTGCGCGACGTCGAGTTCACCATCGGTGCGGGGGAGTCCCTCGGGCTCGTCGGCGAGTCGGGCTCGGGCAAGTCGATGACGGCACGGGCCGTCGGACGCCTCCTGCCTCCCGCGGCCCGGGTGACGGGATCGGTCCGGGTGCTCGGCCGCGAGGTGTGGGAGCTGCACGGCTCGGCACTGCGCCAACACCGACTCGACGTGGCAACGGTGTTCCAGGATCCGAGGGCGCACATCAATCCGGTGCGCACGGTCGGCGACTTCATGACCGAGGCACTTCGCACGCTGCGGGGCGCGGACCGCCGGTCGGCCCGGCGCCAGGCGATCGAGGCGCTGGCCGAGTTGGCGGTGAGCGACCCCGAGCGCCGGTTGCGCCAGTATCCACATGAACTCTCGGGCGGCCTGCTGCAGCGGGTGCTGATCGCCGCGATGCTGCTGACCGAGCCCAAGGTGCTGCTCGCGGACGAGCCCAGCACCGCCCTCGACGTGACGACGCAAGCCGACCTGGTCGCCATCTTGGACACCCTGAGACGTCAGCGCGGGATGTCGATGCTGTTCATCACCCACGACCTGGACCTGGCCGCCGCCATCTGCGACCGCACGGCCGTCATGTACGCCGGCCAGATTCGCGAGCTGCAGGACAGCTCGCACCTGCACACGGACCCGAGGCACCCCTACACCGCGGCGCTGGCGGCCGCGCGCCCGCCGTTGGAGAAGACCGTCGACCGGCTCCCGGCGGTGCCCGGGCGCCCACTCAGCGCGTACGAGGCGCCGGCGGGCTGTGCCTTCGCCCCGCGCTGCCCCTTCGCCACCGATGCCTGTCGGCACGACCCGATCCCGCCGGAGACGATCGCCGGCGCCATGGTGCGGTGCGTCCGTGCGCACGAGATCCGCGATCAGCTGCAAGACCTGGAGGCTCCCCGTGGCCGATGACCTGGCCGATGACCTGGCCGATGGGCCTGTCCTGGAGGTCGTCGGCGTCAGCAAGCGGTTCGGCCAGGTCGTCGCGGTGGAGGGTGTCGACCTCGAGCTGTCGCGGCACGGTTCGCTGGGGATCGTCGGCGAGTCGGGCTCCGGCAAGACGACGCTGGCGAACATGATCATCGGACGCCTCGAGCCGACGGCCGGGTCGATCAGGGCATGCGGGCGAGACCGGACCGCCCGGGCCAGGTCGGCCTCGGAACGGCGGCGGCGCGCCCGCGAGGTCCAGTTGGTGTTCCAGGATCCGTACGCCTCGCTCGATCCCAGGTACACCGCCGAGGAGGCCATCGTCGAGGTCCTTCGCCTGCACCGATCGGAGGTCTCCAAGGCGGACCGCGCTCGGCGGACCGGAGAGCTGTGCGACCTGGTGGGACTGGACACCCGCCAGCGCAGCACCGTCCCGGCCGCCCTGTCGGGCGGGCAGCGGCAGCGCATCGCCATCGCACGGGCGTTGGCGGCAGCGCCGGAGGTGGTGATCCTCGACGAGGCCGTCGCAGCGCTCGACGTGTCGATCCAGGCGCAGGTGCTCAACCTGCTCAACGACATCAGGGCCGAGCTCGGGACCTCCTTCGTGCTGATCAGTCACGACCTCGCGGTGGTCCGCTATCTCACCGAGGACGTCGTGGTGATGAGGCAGGGTCGCGTCGTCGAGCGGGGCCGCACGGCCGACGTCCTGCAGAACCCTCGGCACGAGTACACACAGCTGCTGCGCGACAGCGTCCCGCGCCCGGGTTGGAGGCCCGTGCACTCGTCGGTGAGCTCGAGCGAGGGCGGCTCCCCGAGCCCGCTTGCCGAGGGATAGCCCACCCGCCGCGCCCACATCAGGAGGAACGCCCATGTCGATCCGCCTCACCGATCCTCGCCTCACCTTCGCCTTCGAGGTCCGAGTCCTCGTCGGCGAGCCCTTCCAGATCGGCAGGGACCCGCGCTACGAGCACTGGTTCACGCCGATCACCGGCGGCACGGTCTCCGGTCCACGGCTCAGCGGCGAGGTGCTCCCCTACGGAGGCGACTGGTGGTCGGTCGGCTCGGCGGGCGACCTCGTCCTCGACGCCCGCTACTTCCTGCGGACCGACGACGCCGCGATCATCGACATTCGGAATCCGGGTCGATTCACCCCTCCGGAGGGCTTCGCGGCGGACGGCTCGGCGGACGGCTCGGCGGACGCGCCGGCCGACCCCGCGGACCACTGGGGTGAGGCGTTCCCGGTCTTCGACACCGCGTCCCCCGAGTACAAGTGGTTGACGACGTCCCACTTCGTGGGGCGTGGTCACGACGACGACGGGACGGTCCATCTGAGGTTCTTCACCCTCGAGTACAGCTGCCGGTTCGACTGACCCGTCGGTACGCCGTCGCGGCGGATCCCGTCCGGCAGGCCAGGTCGACAGCGGTGGTGGCGACACGCGTCGGAGGCGCTCAGGCGCGCGGTGCCCCGCCATGGACGGGCCAGGACCCGGCGACGACCCGACCCTCGAAGACGACCGTTGCGGGCCTGATCCGACTCACCGCGTCCCGGTCCGCCGCGAAGAGGTCCTCGGTGAGGACGACGAGGTTCGCGGCCTTCCCCTCCTCGATCGAGCCCGCCCGATCCTCGAGGCGGAGTTGGCGAGCACCGTCGATCGTGTAGCCCCGCACGAGCAGCTCGAGCGGGAGCGCCGAGGACGGGCTCGGGCGCACGCTTCCGGGGTGGCGCCCCGGGTCCAGGGGGTACTGGGGATCGACGCGCGTGTGCGCCACCTGCATGCCCAGGAAGGGGTCGGCGCGCTCGAGTTCGTAGGTGGTCACGACGTCGCTGGAGAACGTCACGACGGCTCCGCTGTCGGCGATCTCGTTGAACGCGTACATGCGGCGCCAACGCTGGTCGCCCAGGTGTGCCCGCGACTCCTCGCCGAAGTATCCGCCCGACCAGTGGGTCGTCCAGTTGACGATCACGCCGAGCTCGGCTGGTCGTGACATGTCGGCCGGGTCGACGAGCTCGCAGTGGGCGAACGTCACCTGGATCCGCCACGGCCCACCACCGGCGGCAGCCCTCGACCGGGCCGACTGCACCGCGTCGCATCCGACCCGGAAGGCCCGGTCGCCGACCATGTGGATGTGGACGTCGACATCCGAGTCGTTGCACAGCAACAGGCAGTCGGTCAGCTCCTCGACGTCCATCTGGATCGCTCCGAGGCTCTCGTCGTCGCGGTCGTCGGCGAGCGGGGCGAGCACGGCGCTGTTGCCGCTCTCGTTCGTCCCGTCGAGGAACAGCTTGACGGTCCTGACGCGGACCTGGTCGCTGCCGTAGCGCGACTGATAGCGGCGCACGGTCGCGATCGCCTCGGGGAGGTCGTGGCGAGTCCGGAAGCGGCAGGCGCCCTCGTAGGACAGGTGGAGGTCGCCGTCGGCGTCGAGTCGAGCGACGGCGCGGATCGCCTCCTCGTCGGGGATGAGGGCATCGAAGAGGGCCGTGACTCCGTGCTCGGTCATGAAGTCGAAGAACGGCTTGATGCTCTCGGCGGTCACGGACTCGTCGGGACGCCACCCGAGCTCGTCGTACAACTTGTCGATGAAGTGGGTGTGGACACCCTCGTAGAGCAGGCCCGTCGGCTCTCCGCGGTCGTCGCGGCCGAACATCTCCAGGCCGGGCACGGGGTCGGGTGTGTCCCTGTCGACGCCCATCAGCTCGAGCATCCTGGAGTTGACCCAGTGGGCGTGCTCGCTGAAGTCCTGACACAGGACGGGCCGGTCGGCGATGGCACGGTCGAGCAGCTCCTTGGCCGGGCCGACGTCGCCGAGGAGGGTGCTCGGGTAGTACTCGAAGTAGAGGAACGGCACCTCCGTCGCGGGATGCGCCTCGCCGTACGAGCCGATGAAGTCGAGGATCTCCTCGACGTCGTCGGTCCACGGCAGCCGGACGTGCCAGCGGCTCTTGGCGACGGCGGCCGGATGGGTGTGCGAGTCGACGAGGCCCGGCAGGACCATGCCGCCCTGCAGGTCGTGGACGAGACGGGCGTGGTCGTCGGGCAGGTCCGCCCGGCGACCGACGAAGGCGAAGCGTCCGTCGCGGACGGCGACCGTGTCGGCCCAGGGTTGCCGGGCGTTCGAGGTGTACACCCTGGCGTTGGCGAGTACGAAGTCCACGGCGTGCTCCGGTCGGGCTCGATCAGGTCGGGCGGGTGATCGAGATGTGCGGGGCGGTGCTCGGCCGGGCGCCATCTCTACCGTAGTATCAGGTTACCTGCTACTCCCACGCAACCCGATCGGGACGGAAGAGGACGATGACCGGATTCGCCAGCCTGAGCCTGTTCAGGGGAGCCTCCCAGGTGGACAACTTCTGCCGGATGGCCGAGTTGCTGCCTTCGGTGGCGATGGCCCCCTCGACCCGTCCCCGGCCGTGGCGGAGCGGCTCGCCGATCGAAGCGCCGGCCGCGTTCGCCTTCCAGGGTCGTGATCGGTCCTTCGAGGAGACGTTCACGAGCACCGAGACCGCGGCCCTGCTGTTGCTGCACCGCGGCGAGGTCCGCCACGAGCGGTACGCGCTGACGGGCGGGCCCGGGGTGCAGTGGATCTCGATGTCGGTGGCCAAGAGCTTCGTCTCAGCGCTCGTGGGCATCGCCATCGCCGAGGGGCACATCGGAGGCGTCGAGGACCCGATCAGCGACTACATCGTGGTCCAGCCCGGTTCGGCGTACGACGGTGTGCGGATCCGCGACGTCCTGCAGATGTCGTCAGGTGCACGATGGAACGAGGACTACAGCGACCGCTCCTCCGACGCCTTCGGCCTCGCCGCCGTCATGGCGGGGCAGGGCACGCTCGAGGAGTTCGTGTCGTCGATGAGCCCGGACCTGGCGCCCGGCACGGTGTGCAGATACAACTCCGGCGACACCCAGGCGCTCGGCCTGATGCTCGTCCGGGCGACCGGACGGTCCCTGGCGGACTACATGCAGGAGCGGCTGTGCGAGCCGTTGGGCTTCACGTCGCCGGGCGCATGGATCACCGACCGCTCCGGGGAGGCGGGGGCGTTCGCGTTCCTGACCCTGACCGCACGGGACTACGCGCGGCTCGGCGAGCTGTATCGCAACGGCGGCCGAGTCGGCGAGCTGCAGGTCGTTCCCGAGCAGTGGGTCGTCGACTCGATCGCCGACTCGGCGCCGCCCCAGGAGGACGAGCCCGGAGCAGACGGATCCCCGCCACTCGGCTACGGCTATCAGTGGTGGATCCCGCGGGGGCCGGACGGGGAGTTCACCGCCGTCGGCGTGTACAACCAGTTCGTGTACGTCGACCCTTCGCGCGAGGTCGTGGTCGTGAAGCTCAGCGCCAACCGTGCCTATGGGACCTCGGCCGAGGAGGCCGACAACCGCGAGGGCGAGACGATCGAGTTCCTCAGGGCGCTCGCCCGGCGGGTCGACCGGTAGCAGCGAGCCGACCGGGCGGGCGTGCGCCCGGTCGCCGTCGGACCTGTCGCGTCAGAGCCCGGCGCCGAGGTTGCGGACGCAGGTGCGCAGGAGCCCGAGCAACCTGTCCCGGTCGGCGTCGGTGATGCCCTCGAGCATCCGGGCCTCGAGATCCTCGACCGCACGGTCGCACCGCGAGAGGAGCCGGCGTCCCTTGCCGGTGAGGCGCGCCTGGAGGATCCGCTGGTGGTGGGGGTCGGTGCGACGCGTGATCAGCTCCTGCTCGAGGAGGACGGCGACGATCTCGTTCATCGCCTGTGGCGTCACCAACGCCCGCCTCGCGAGTTGCGCGCTGGACAGGCCCGGTCGCTCCCGCAGCACCGACAGCGTCGTGTACGCCGGGAGGCTCAGATCGAACTGCGCCAAGAGCCTGCGGAGCTCGCGACGCAGGACGTGGTCGAGCCGTCCGACCACGTAGCCGGCCCGGGGTGTCCTCTCGCTCGCGTCGGCGGGGGTCGTCATGGGCGGAAACCTACCTGCGTGACCGCGAGGTGGCACGCCATCTGAATCGCAGGCTACTTGACATTGGTCGCGCGGTCTCACTACGTTGCTCCTCGCGCCGGCCGGCGCGGTCGTCGTCAGCAGACCTTCGTGGTCGTCCAGGAGGTACATGTGCACGCGAGGCGTCCCGCTCTCGTGGCGGGAGTGTGAACGAATGCCAGCCGACATGTCGAACCCGCCTCCCGAGAACGATGCGCCGACGGCAAGAGCCGCGAGTGCCCTCCTCCCCGGTCCGCACGCCGGCGGACTGACCGAGAATCGCCTGCCGTCGACCGCAGACCTCGACGGACGAGCCTGCCGAGCCCTGGACCAGGACGACCCGTGGTCGGTGTCCTTCGACTCCGGGGTCGCGACGTGGGCCCTCGCCATCGGAGAGGGAGCCGATCGGTACGACGCCGTGCGAGTCGCACCCGAGAAGTACCTGGTCGACGTGTGGCTGCGCAGCAGCAGCGACCTCCTGGCGCTGACGCTCCTGCTCGACCTCGACCGGGGCACCTACCTGCGGGTCGACTCGATCTGCCGACCGGAGTCGACGCCCGTGGTCGTCGACCAGGAGTTCTTCGCGGGCCGCCTCGAGGGGCACTCGTCGGTGGAGGAGCACGAGGTCCCCGAAGAGACAGACGCTCTCGAAGGCATGAGCTTGACGACCTCCTACAACGACGAGTTCGTCTTCGAGCACGAGTATCTCGACGGGCTGTGCAGGTGGCACTGCGTACGAGGCGAGGCGCCGGGGAGCCGGGACGCCGACCCCGCGACCTTCTGGGCGATCGGCGACGACCAGTACCTGATCGGCTTCCGCGAGCGCGTCATCCACTGCGCCTCCGTCTTCGTCATGGACCTCAGGGCCCTCCGCTGCACGGGCAAGTACCTCGCGCTGGAGAACGGCGTCGCCCAGAACGGGGCGCTTGGCTCGGTGCTCAGTCTCAGTACGTATTGAGGTACCCGTCGAGAGGCGGTCACGCGGCTCGGCCTGGCCCGGCGTGGGGGCCGCCCCTGCTGACCGGTTCCCACACCTCGGTACCCGAGCTCAGTACACGTACTCAGTACGTGTATCCAGGGCTGATCTCGATCGGCTGCCGATCCGGGCGATCAGCCCGATATCCCTCGGACGAGGGCTGGTGGGCGGGCATGCGTGGTCCCTAACGTTGCCGATCACTTCCTTCCGTCCAACGCGCAAGCCAACGGAGTTCCCATGACTACGACCAAGTCGGCAGTATCGCTCGCCGAGCGTGATCGGACAGCACTGATCCACCCCCACCGCGGCCCCGGCTCCGAGAGCGTGTTCCTACAACGTGGGCGGGGATGCATCGTGACCGACGCCGACGGTCGCGACTATCTGGACTGCACCGGCGGAGGGCTGTGGGCGAACCTCATCGGGCACGGACGCGCCGAGCTCTCACGGGCCGCCGCCGAGGCGATGGAGCGGCTGGGGTTCTTCTGCAGCTTCTTCGAGTTCGGCAACGAGACGTCCGTCGCGCTCGCGGAGAAGCTCCTGCGGCTGGCCGGCGGACGCCTCGGCAAGGTGGTCTACACCAGCGGTGGATCCGAGGGCATCGAGATCGCCCTCAAGACCGCGCGGCTCGCCTTCAGCAATCAGGGGCAGGACGACCGCGCCTGGGTGCTCTCGCGCAAGCTCGGCTACCACGGCGTCGGATTCGGTGGGAGCAGTGCCACGTCATGGGACTGGCTGGGCGGGGTGGGGCCCCAGCTGGCCAAGTTCCATCATCTGACGACTCCCTGGCCCTACCACGAGGAGCTGTACCACGGGTCAGACCCGACCGACTACCTGGTCTCCGAGCTCGCGGCCACGATCGACAGGATCGGGGGCGAGCAGATCGCCGCGTTCATCGGCGAGCCGGTGATGGGGGTGGCGGGCGTCCTGGTCCCTCCCCCGGACTACTGGCCGCAGGTACAGGCGCTACTCAAGCAGCACGGGATCCTGCTCATACTCGATGAGGTTGTCACCGGATTCGGTCGGCTCGGGTCCTGGTTCGGGGCACATCACTTCGGGCTCGACCCGGACATCATCGTCACGGCCAAGGGCATGAGCAGCGGATACTTCCCGCTCGGGGCGATCCTGATGACCGACGAGGTCGGATCGGCAGTGAGCACGGGGGATCACGGTTACCCCCTGGGGTACACCTACAACGGCCACCCCACCGGCACCGCCGTCGGGCTGGCCAACCTGGACATCCTCGAGCGCGAGCAGTTGCCGCAGCGCGCGAAGTCGGTGGGGGAGTTCCTGCAGGGGGAGCTGGCGGCGCTGTCCGACCTCCCGGTCGTCGGCGACGTTCGCGGCGTCGGCCTGATGGCCGCGGTCGAGGTCGTCTCCGACCGCACCAGTCGTGCTCCGCACCCCGGCGTCGAGGACGCTGCGGCACGGCTGCGGCGCGACTTCGGTGTGATCGCCCGCCCCGGCATCGGCTCGAACCTCATCCTCTCCCCGCCGCTGGTCATCACCGAGGAGCAGATCGTCCGCTGTGTCGACGCCCTGCGCGCTGTCTTGGCCGACATGTCGTTGGCGTGAGGTTGCCGGAGACGATCGGATGAGGGGTGCGCCCGCTGCGGCACGTGGAGGCTCCTGCCCGCAGGATCAGAGCGTCGATGTCCGCTGGCCCGGGAAGAATGCGGGCCCTGACCAACTCTGATCGTGAGCGAGGAAGCCCATGGACGGATGCCCCGGTATCTGACGTCCTTCGTCGGCCGGGAACGCGAGCGCGACGCGCTGGAGTCCTTGCTGTCGACGAACCGGTTCGTGGTGGTCTTGGGCCCTGGGGGGGTCGGCAAGACCAGATTGGCGGTGACGGTCGTCGCCGACCTCGCGGACGATCTCGCGCAGCGGTCGCTCATCGTCGATGTGAGCAAGGTCGGCACTCGCGACCAACTCCTCGCGGCGATGGCCACCTCGCTCGGCATGCGCGACGGCGGCTCGACCTCGCTCGCCGAGGTCGAGCGTGCCCTCGCCGATCAGCCGACGGTGGTGGTGCTGGATGGATGCGATCTGCTCATGCCGGCGTGTGCGGAGCTCGTCCACGACGTGCTGACCGGTGTACCCGACGTGCGGTTCGTGGCGACCTCCCGTCGGGTCCTCGACGTGGAGGGCGGAGTCGTGCTGCCTCTCGGACCGCTCGCCGTGCCCCCGGCGACATCAGGGGTGGAGTCGACGAGGCATCGCGCTGAGGACGTGATCCGCTATCCCGCAGCCAGGCTGTTCGTCGCGAGGGCTCGGCTCGTGCGACCGGACCTGGACGTCGGCGGCGTCGAGGGCGAGTTGGTGGCCGAGATCTGTCGCCGGCTGGACGGGCTGCCTCTCGCGTTGGAGCTGGTTGCGCCGTGGGTCCGGGTCCTCTCGCTGCAACAGATCCTCGAGCGCATGACCGAACTGCTGGAAGCACCCCAGACCCGCAATCCTCCGGCCTCTCCGCGGCACCGCACGCTGCGCTCGCTCGTGGCCAGCACCTGGGAGCTGTGCGGTCCTGACGAGCAGCGGCTCTGGTCCCGTCTGAGCGTGTTTCCAGACAGCTTCGACCTGGCGGCCGCGGAAGCGATCTGCGCGGAGCCCACCACCAGCCTGCTCGACACACTCGCCTCCTTGCTCGACCAGTCCGTCGTCGTCCTCGACGAGACCCGGGCGGGGCCGGCGCGGTACCGGCTACTCCATCTGACACGAGACTTCGCTGCCCGCAAGCTGCGCGATCCCGCTGCTCTGCGTGCCGCGCACCGTACGTACTTCTGCGACATGGTGGAGGAGAGCGTCGGCAGTTGGACGGCCCCGCATCAGCTTCGCCAACTACGACAGTTGTCAGACGAGTACGCCAACGTCGTGGCGGCCATCGATCGAGGACTGGGCGATCCCTCGACGGTCGAGGCTGCTCTGCAGACCGCGGGCGACCTCTGGCTCCTCTGGTTCGCAACCGGTCGGATCACCGAGGGTAGAAGCCTGTTGCGTCGTGTGATGGCGATCGCCGAAGGTGAGATGGGGATCGACGAGGTCGCCCTGGGACGGGCACGGCTCGTCCATGCCTACTTGTGCGTTCTCCAGGGAGCGTTCCGCGCGGCCGAGGATGACCTCGACCTCACCGCCGTCGGCAGGGATCCGATCAACGTCGGCATGTACTGGCACGTGCGAGCCATGCTCGACCTGGGGAGAGGAGACCTCATCCGCGCCGGCTCGGAGTCGACGAACGCGATCGCGGCCTTCGAGAGTTGCGAGGATCGTCGTCAGTACGCGCTGTTGTTGGACGCGCTCGGCGTCGCGACGCTGATCGCCGTCCTCGGTGGTGAGGTGGACCGGGCGGCCGACCTGGGCCGCGTCGGCCTGTTGCGGGCACGAGAATGCGGCGAGGCGATCTGGACCGCCTACTTCGAACTCACCTCGGGCATCGACGCCTGGCTCCGAGGAGAACATGCCGAGGCCCGTGCCCGCGCCGTCGCCGCCCTCACCACCTCACCGGACGCCGTCGTCATCGCGCACGGCATCGAGCTCCTGGCCTGGTGTGCGGCCGACGAACGCCGCTACCCCGATGCCGCCACCCTCTTCGGTGCCGCGGATCGACGGTGGCTCTATATCGCGGACCGGTTCGTGAGCTTCACACCGCTCACCGAGTTCCGTGGTCGCTGTCTGTCCGCGACGCGAGGCCACCTTCCGCGTGCGGACTACAAAGCTGCCTATCAGGCCGGGGGAGGGCTCACCCTCGACGAGGTCGTGGCCGGAGGATCGTGGCCGGAGGGGCCGCACGCGACCGGCCGTCGCGAGCTGAGCGTCTTGACGCCGCGGGAGGTCGAGGTGGCGCGCCTCGTGGCGAGTGGGCAGAGCAATCGCCAGATTGCCGAGACCCTGACTATCTCGACTCGGACCGTCGAGAGCCACGTCGACCATGCCTTGACCAAGCTCGGATTCACCAGCCGCGTACAGCTGGCGGCATGGATGGTCGGCACCGACCCGGGTCATCCGACCGAACGCCGCATCGGCCACGGGAGTTCAGAGGACAAAGCCTGACCGATGGCGGGTGCGCGCTGCGACTCGGCTCGAGCGCCGACAGCGCATGGGACCCGGCCCGTTGACGGCCCCCTGATTTGCTTCCATCGGGTGACAAACCTCGATGAGCACCCGACCTATCGTCGGGTAGCCCTGCGCAGGAAGTCGCTGCAGCAGGAGTCCTCGACGCCGGGACTCCCCGCGCCGATCAGGCCATCTCGGCAGGAAGGACACCCGACCCATGAGTCAAGCCCACGACGGGACACCCACGATCGAACCCTCGCGCGAGACGGAGGCGAAGCAGTTCAAGCTGCGACCCGACGCACTCGGTGCGATCGGGATCATCTTCCTCGTCATCACCGCTGCTTCCCCCCTCGCCGCGACCTTGGGCATGGCGCCAGTGATCTTCGGGGTCGTCGGTCGCGAAGCGGCCGGCGTCTACCTGCTTGCCGGCATCGTCTTGATGTTGTTCGCGGTCGGTTACGCGGCGATGAGCCGACACGTCATCAGCGCGGCTGGCTTCGCCGCCTACATCGAGCGGGGTATGGGCCGCACGGCGGCCTTCGCCGCCGCCGCCGTGGCAGTGGTGGCCTACAACTCGATGCTGATCGGCATCTACGCCGGCTTCGGATACTTCACCAACGCGATCGTCCTCAACGAGCTCGGTGTCGACATCTCCTGGCAGCTCTGGACCTTCGCCGCGGTGGCCGTCGCTGGAGTGATGGGGTACGTCGAGATCGACTTCAGCGCCAAGGTCCTCGGCGTCCTGGTCGTCGCAGAGATGATCCTGCTGGCGCTGTTCATCGTCATCACGCCGGCGAAGGGGGGCGCGGAGGGTGTCGCCCTGCAGGGCTTCGTTCCGGAGGACGTCTTCGGCGGCGGCGCCGGCATCGCCCTGCTCTTCGCGGCCTCCTGCTTCATCGGATTCGAAGCGACGGCGATCTACGGCGAGGAGGCCCGAGAGCCTCGTCGCACGGTCCCACGCGCCACCTACACCGCCATCCTCTTCCTCACGTTCTTCTACGCCACGATCACCTGGGCGATCGGCCTCGCCTACCCCGCCGGCGAGGTGCAGCAGATCGCCGGCGTCGACCCCGCCAACTTCGTTCTGGTGGCGAACACCGAATTCGTCGGTAGCTGGTCAACCGATCTCATGAACGTCCTGCTGATCAGCAGCTATCTCGCCTCGCTGGTGGCACTGCACAACACGACATCGCGCTACTTCTTCTCGCTGGGCCGGGGCAGGGTTCTCCCCATGACGTTGGGTCGAACCCATCACCGCTGGCAGTCTCCGCACGTCGCCAGCCTGGTCACCACGGCCATCGGAGCAAGCATCCTGGTCGTCTTCGTGATCGGTGCCGCCCACCCCTACCTGGTCGTCTTCACCAGGCTGACCGCATTCGGGGCGCTCGGGATTCTGGCCCTGCAGGCAGGCACGGCGATCTCGGTGGTCCTGTTCTTCCGGCGCAGACGGGGCGCGACCACGGTATGGGCGGGGCTGGTGGCCCCGGGCCTCGGCGCGGCAGGCATCCTCGTCGTCATCTACCTGGCGGTCGCCAACTGGAAGGCCTTCATCGGTGTGACCGGCGGCGCGGTGGCACAGCTGCCGTGGCTCCTCGTCGTGGTGATCGCGATCGGCTGCGTCCTGGCATGGATCAAGCGCGACGGCGCCGGGACGATCGCAGCCGGGTTCCACGACGACGACGCCGCGCCCTGATCCGACAGGTCCGGTCCGACAGCGGGCCGGGCCCCGTGTCACCACCTGCACGGGCGTCGCGCCCGAAGACGGGGCACCGCACCGTGGTGGCGCGGCTCGTCAGCCGCCGAAGCCGACCTCGTCGAGCCACCGGGCCACCGAGCGGGGGGTGAGGCCGAGGAGCCGTTGGGCGCTGTTGGCCTTGTCGATGACGTTGCCGGCTTGTGCGTTGAGCATCTGATAGAGGCCGACGACGGAGGCGCTGGTCCGGGCACCGAACAGGGGTGTGATCAGTTCGCCGAAGACGTCGGGCTCGATGGGTTCGTAGCGGACGGGGCGCCGCAGGTGGTCGGCGAACCCTGCCGCGAGGTCCGGTCCGGTCAGGCCAGGTAGCTGCCCGACGGCAACGGTGCCGGTCACCGATGTGTCGGTCAGGAGGCGCACGACGACGTCGGCGACATCGAGATGGGAGCTCCACGAGATGGGGAACCGCTCGGGCAGCGGGTAGCGCAGGACGCCGTCGTGTCGGGCGGGACCGGCGACGACGGGCAGCAGGAGGTTCTCGGAGTAGAGCCGCGGTGCGACGACCGCGGTCGAGATGCCGGTCTGGGTGACCTTGCGGATGAGAGTCGCGATCGGGCTGTCCGGCGATGCCTGGAGCGGCGAACCGGGCTGGTCGAGGACCTGTCCGCTCGTGGAGATGACCACCCGGTCCGGTCGGGCGGCGGCGACGGCGGCGGCGACGGCCTCGGCGTACGCCATGCTCTGCTCGGGTGCACCCATGGGCAGGTGGACGAACACGCCCGCGGCGCCCCGGTAGGCATCGGTGAGAGAGCTCGCATCGCCGAGGTCGACGGCGGTGGCGTCGACATCCTCGGGCGCATGAGCGGGAGTGCGTACGGCGGCGACCGGATGTCGGCCGGCAGCCTTGAGGGCGGAGACGACGGGAGAGCCCTGAGCGCCGGTGGCGCCGTGCACGAGGTAGGTCATGACGCCCATTAGTGCACACGAAGCATCAGTTACGTCAACTGCACTAATGGGCTAGGGTGGCAATCGTGGGCGAAGCGGATCTTCCCGAGTGTGGAGTAGCGCGGTTCCTGCTGCTGTTCGACGGGCACTGGGCCACGCTGATCGTGCGTGAGCTGATGCACGGCCCGCGCCGCTTCGGTGAGCTCCGGGAGGCACTGGCGGGGGTCAGCGCGCACACGCTCACCAATCGGCTGCGGCTGTTCGAGGAGCGGGGGATCGTCACCCGCACCTCCTATGCCGAGGTCCCGCCGCGCGTGGTGTACGAGCTGACCCCGCTGGGATGGCAGCTACGACCGGTGCTCGATGCGATGTACGAGTGGGGGATGGCCGCCCCGGCCGCGGCGTTCACGCCCCACGCCGCAACCGCTGCTGCGCGCGAAGGGAGGCCGGTGCCGTGATCGACATGTACCGCATGTTCGTTCGCCCGCAGGGTCCTGCTGGCGAGGCGGGCGCCCGGCTGATGGGACGCACCGGAGGACCGCTGGCTCGAGAGGCGGTGGATCTGCTGGCGATCGATGGACCGCACGCGCGAGTGGTCGAGATCGGCTTCGGTCCGGGTGTCGGGCTGGCGGCACTGGTCCGCCGGGTTCCTCGCGGGCACGTCACCGGGGTGGACCCATCGGCGGTGATGCACCGGCACGCCGCCCGGCGCAATGCCGAGGCCGTCCGGCAGAGGAGGCTCACTCTCGTCCGTGCTGAGGCCGCCCACCTGCCGTTCGCCGACGACAGCTTCGATGCGGCGCTGATGATCGACAACCTGCACTTCTGGCCGGACCCCCACGCAGGGCTCGTCGAGCTGCGGAGGGTGCTGGTGGCCGGAGGTCGGGTGGTGTGCGCGTTCAGCCCGCCCTCGGGTGGGCCGCCGGCCCAGGTCACCTCCCTGTTTGCCGGCGCCGGATACGCCGAGATCACGACCGTCACGAATGCGACTGGCTTTCTCCTCGCCGCACGCGCCGCCCCTGCCGCGTGGCTCGACCTCGCGGGCGGTATCTACCCCGACGGGTGACAACACCGACCGCACGGAGCGGACTAGCGTTCCACGCCATGGTGAAGCCTGAGCTGCTGGTGGTCAACGCGAAGGTCCGCACTGTCGACGAGCGGGACTCCACGGCGTCGGCGTTCCTGGTGCGTGGTGACACCGTCGTCGCCGTAGGGACCGACCAGACGGTCCGGCCTGTCGCGATGCCGGACGTCACCGTCGTCGATGTCGGCGGTCGCACCGTGATCCCGGGGATCATCGACCCCCACAATCACCTCAGCCTTGCGGCCTTCGAGCCCGACAGCGTCGACTGCGGCCCCGCGCCGGGGACGAGCCTTGCCGAGATCCTGCGCGCCGTGGAGTCGCACTGCCGCGGACTGCCCGAGTCGCAGTGGGTTCGTGGCGTCAACTTCTTGCCATCCGCGGTGTCGGAGCAACGTGGACCCACCCGGCGCGAACTCGACGAGGTGGCACCTGCCAACCCGGTGTTCCTCATCGACGTCAGCTGCCACCAGGGGTGGACCAACAGCCTCGGACTCGCCGCACTGGGCATCGACAGTCACCGGCCGCACCCGCCGGGGGGCTACATCGACAAAGACCGTCATGGAGATCCGACCGGGTATCTGCTGGAGACGGCAGCCGCCCTGTTCCATGCAGCCTCGTGGGCCGACTACGCACAACGTGACCCCGACCGGGCCGCGGAGCTGGTCGCCCGGAAGCTCGCGGAGTATCTCGCGCTGGGGATCACCGGAGTCGGCGACGCCATGGTCAGCGCCGACGTTGCCGCCCTCTACCAGCGGCTCGACGAGCGCGGCAGGCTGCCGCTGACGATCCAGCAACTCCATCACGGCGACTACTTCTTCGCGATGCAGGATCTGCGTCGCCACGACCTCGTCGAACAGGTTCGCGAGCGCGACTCCGCGCGTTTGCGCGGTGGCACGCTCAAGGTCTTCATGGATCCGGGCTTTCCCGACGGGCCGGCGATCGACAAGGTCGAGAACGGCTGCGTCGTGCATCGTGGCGGCCTGTTCTACTCCCGCGAGCAGGTGCACGACCTGGCCGTCCGGGCGGCGACGCTGGGGATCGATACCGCCATCCATGCGATCGGCAACTGTTCGATCGACATGGTGCTGGATGCCTACGAGACGGTGCGTCGTGGCAGTGACGCCGGACAGGTACTTCGCATCGAGCACGCCTTCGTCGCCGATCCCCGTCAAGGCGAGCGCCTCGCCCGGCTCGGTGTCGATCTCGTCGCGAATCCGGGGGTGGGACATGTCACGGGGGACTTCTTCGACGCAGCTTGGCGCGGGTCCGACCAGCCGCATCTCCGGTTGAACCCCGTCCGGTCGATGATGGAGGCGGGCGCGCGGGTCAGCTTCGGCTCGGACCATCCGGCCGGGCCGTTGAACCCGATGCGGGTCGTGTGGGCCGCGGTCACGCGCGCCACCGCCTCGGGCCGGACCTTCGATGTCGAGGAGGCAGTGACCCCGGCCCAG
Organism: Nocardioides hungaricus; assembly: GCF_054782915.1. Classification (NCBI taxonomy): domain Bacteria; kingdom Bacillati; phylum Actinomycetota; class Actinomycetes; order Propionibacteriales; family Nocardioidaceae; genus Nocardioides; species Nocardioides hungaricus. The sequence continues at coordinate 118,592 of NZ_BAAGRO010000020.1, forward strand.
GCGCTGCGTGCGATCACCATCAATCCCGCCCACGCCTCCAAGCGTGGCGACGAGGAAGGCAGTATCGAGGTCGGCAAACGGGCCAACTTCGTCGTCTTGGACCAGGACCCGATCGACTGTCCGACCGACCGCATTCCCGACATCCGCGTGGAGCAGACGTACGTCGACGGGGCGCGAGTCTACGAACGAGTGGGCTGATCCGTCGTGGCCGAGTTCGGTGGTCTCCGAGCGGGAGCTCGTCCAGGAGTCATCCGGCGTGTCGGCGCCGCCTTGGCACGCACTGGCCGGTGGCGCCGCCCCTCGAGAGACGTCCGGACGGGTGATCAGGCAGGAGGATGCCGGTGATGCGGCATCGCTCCCCCGACGGGAGCGCCGGCGAGCAGCACACCGACCACCCCGGTGGGCGCGCCGCGGTCCACGTCGCCGTGGCGGGCCGCGGGGGACCCGCCACGGCCGACGGCTGCCAATGGCAGCAGCTCCGGACGAGCCTCGGCGTAGCGCACTCGAGCTGGCGGTACGTGGCCGAAAGTGGTCCGGGCGACTCGGCGAAGTCGGTCGTCCTCCGGGTCGTGGCGCGCCTGCTCGATTCGCAGGACTGCGCCAGGCTTCTGGCCGGAGCACTCGATGTCTGCGACTGCCTGGTGCCGGTGACGGTGACCGGATTGGATCTTCTGCAGCCAGCGACCGGCCGGCTGCTCGTGGCCGTCGGTAAAGGAGTGAACGTTGGCTTCCTCAGGACCTACGAAGACATCGCGCGTGCCGACGACGTCGTCCTTCACAAAGCGCTGACAACTCACCGGCCATACCAGTGCAGCGACATCTTCACGGCCGAGGAGTGGCGCTCGGCAAGCGCGTACGTCCGCGTCTTCAGATCCGTTCGCCTGGCACACGTCCTCTACATCCCGTTGGTGGCCTCCGGTCACGTCATCGGCACTCTCAACCTCGGGCGCACCGCTGCGCACGGGAGCTTCGCCCCCGAGGAGGTCGCCCTCATGGCGGACCTGGCCGAGGTGGTGACCCGCGCGCTCGCCCGGGAACTCGCGGCCGTGTCGGAGGCATCGGTCAGCTCGCCGGCTTCGTCGCTCCTCTCGGAGCTCTCCGCTCGCGAGCTGGACGTCGCCCTGCTCGTCGGTCGTGGTCTGCGCGACCACGAGATCGCCGATCAACTCGGTCTGTCGCCCTATACCGTCAAGCAGTACCTCAAGCAGGTCTACCGCAAGACCGGGCTGCGATCGCGCGTCGACCTCGCCGTCCAGGTCACCAGGTTCCGCGCCACCGAGGCCGTGGCACAGTGAGGCGGAGCCCATGCGTAGCCGCCGGGGGCATGCTGCGCCGCCGATCCCTCCGTGGCGGCCCGACGCGAGGCACCCTCGTGCCGAACATCGGTAGTTCTACTGATGATTCGGGGCCCGTGCCCCTGGCAGTGTTCCACGTCACATTCGAACCGCGGTCGGCGCCAAGACCGATCGAAGTAGCGACGGACGAAAGAGGACGAGATGGACCACGCGCGACTCACCCGCCAGTACATCGACGGACAGTGGCGGCCGGGCAGGGGCGACAAGGTCCTGGTGGACACCAACCCCTTCAACGGAGACGTTCTGGGGGAGATCGCTGTTGCAAGTCGTGAGGACGTCGACGACGCGTATCAAGCCGCCAGTCGGAGTCAGCAGGCATGGGAGGGCGTCAACGCCTACGAGAAGCGGACGGTGCTCGAACGAGCGGCGGCCATCGTCGGGGAGCGACGCGACGAGATCGTAGCTCTCATCGTCGCCGAGGGTGGCAGCACCGTGCTGAAGGCGAACTTCGAGGTCTCCATCGCCATCGACTCGCTCAAGGAGGCTGCCAGCCTCCCGCTGCGCATCGAGGGACGCATCTACCCGTCCCCCGTGGCTGACGCCGAGAACTTCGTCTACCGTCGCCCGGTCGGGGTCGTCGGGGTCATCAGCCCCTACAACACGCCGTTCTTCCTCTCCATGCGATGTGTCGCGCCCGCACTCGCCGCCGGCAATGGCGTCGTGCTCAAACCACACGAGGAGACGCCGTTGACCGGAGGGACGCTCTTCGCCTCCATCTTCGAGGAGGCCGGGCTGCCCAGCGGGCTGCTGAACGTGGTGGTCACCGAGATCCCGACCATCGGCGATCATTTCTTGGAGCATCCCGTTCCTCGGGTGCTCGCGTTCACCGGATCCACCGCGGTCGGCCGGCACGTCGGGGAGGTCGCGGCGCGACACTTCAAGAAGGCGATCCTCGAGCTCGGTGGAAACAACGCCTTCATCGTCTGCGACGACGCGGACCTCGATCTCGCCGTCGACGCCGCCGTCTTCAGCCGCTTCATGCACCAGGGTCAAGTCTGCATGGCGGCCAACCGGATCCTGGTGCACTCGGCGATCGCCGAGGAGTTCAGCGACCGCTTCGTCACCAAGGTGCGCTCCCTGACCATGGGCGATCCTGCGGATCCGAGCACCGTCATCGGCCCGCTGATCAGCAAGCGGCAGGTCGCCGCGCTCGAGGCACAGGTCGAGGCAGCGGTCAGCGGGGGCGCCCGGCCGCTGGTGCGCGGTGGAGCCGACGGCAACGTCCTGGCACCGATCGTCCTCGAAGCGGTCAACAACACCGACGACATCGCGCGCGGAGAGCTGTTCGGGCCCGTCGTGCTGATCATGCAGTTCGACGACGACGAGGAGGCCGTGGCCATCGCCAACGACACGGTCTTCGGACTGAGCGGTGCCATCCACACTCGCGACCTCGACCGCGGCGTGCGGCTCGCGCGCCGGCTGAGCACCGCGATGGTCCACATCAACGACTCGACCATTGCCGACGAGCCCCTTGTCCCCTTCGGTGGCGAAGGGCAGTCCGGGACCGGTCGTCTCAACGGGACCGCGAACATCGAGGAGTTCACCACCACCCAGTGGATCTCCGTGAATCACGGTCGTCCCTCCTTCCCCTACTGACCGGCGCGCTCGAACCGCGAGAGAACACCAGAGACGAGGACGATGATGAGTACCCAGGAGTTGCAGAGCTTCAACCCCATGGTGGCGCCCCACCGGGACGACCCCAACCCCTTCTACGCGTGGGCCCGTCACGAGCAGCCCGTGTGCTACGCGCCGGCCCTGAACGCCTACGTCGTGACCCGTTACGACGACATCAAGTCGGTCGTGGCCGATCCGGAGACCTTCTCCTCGGCCAACTCCATCGGCTCCATGTGGGACAACCAGCCCTCCGAGGTCCTCGAGGAGCTCGAGGCGCTGATCCCCGAGGCCGAGACGCTGGTCAACACCGACGAGCCGGCGCACACCCCGCTGCGCGGCATCATCAACCACGCCGTGTCGGGCCGCCGGGTGCGACAGCAGCTGAATGCGATGACGCAGAAGTCGGGCGACCTGGTCGACGCGCTGATCGCGCGGGGATCCTCGGCCGAGCTGGTCCATGACTATGTCGACCCGTACGTGCAGCACATCATCAGTCTCCTCTTCGGTGTTCCCGTCGAGGACGTCAGCAAGGTCCAGGCGTGGACCGACGATCACCTGCTGCTGCTGAGCCCGCTGGCCGAGGGCGACAAGGTCCAAGCCGCCAGGCGCCTCGTCGAGTACCAGGAGTACATCGACGCCATGGCGGCCGACCGCCAGGCGAATCCGCGAGAGGACCTCATGTCCGACCTCGTGCACGGGACCAACGAGTTCGGGCCGGTCCGGCGCGACGATCTGCACTTCCTGTTCCGAGGGCTTCGCCTCGCGGGCCACGACACCACGATGAACCTGATCACCAGCACCCTGCTGGCGATGCTTCGCGACGATCGCAAGCTCTGGGAGCAGGTCCTGGCCGATCGGACGATGCTGCCCATGGTCATCGAGGAGACTCTGCGTCGCGACGCTCCGCACCGGGGTCTGATGCGGATCACGACCCGTGAGGCGACGATCGCGGAGACGACCCTACCGGCCGGCACCGCGCTGCTGTTGCTGTTCGGCTCTGCCAACCGGGACGAGACCCGGTTCGACGAGCCGGACGAGTTCCAGCTCGACCGTCCCAACATCGGTGACCACCTCGCCTTCGGCGGCGGAATCCACCAATGCCCGGGCGCCCAGCTGGCGCGGACGGAGGTGCGCGTCTCGGTGAGCACCCTGCTCGACCGGCTGCCCGATCTCCGCCTGGCGGACGGATACCAGCCCACCTATGTCGCCAGCTACTTCTTCCGAGGACTCCAGAGACTCGACGTCAGTTGGTAGCCAGGTCGCTGCCTCAGCTGCCGAGGCCAGGCGAGTCCGCGTCCGGTGGGGACGGCAAGGTCGTTGCGGTCCGAGGGCCGGTCCGACGCTCTACTGCGTGGCCGACATGCCCGGGCGCCGACCTTTCCCACTGCGCCATCGCAGCAGCAGACCGGCCGTTGGAGTTGCCTCGTTCGGGTGACAGCCACCACATCTCGCCGTTAGTAGCGTGCCTCGAGACTCCAGTGAGAGGCACCTGTCGATCGCCGATGTCGACTTCGCAAGGACCGTCCAGGAGAGCCATGACCACGCACGATGTGCCCCTCCCCCACATCATCGAGGAGACCCTACGACACGACTCGCCCCATGGCGGCTCGAAGAGGATCACGACCCGTGCGGCGACGATCGGCGGCACCACCGTCTCGGCGAGTACCGAGTCGGTGCTTCTGTCCGGTTCGGCGAACCGGAACGACGGGTCCGAGGCCACCTACAAGCCGAGCTACAACCACCGAGGGCTGGACCGCCTTGACGTCACCTGGTGACCACGCTCTGCTGAGCGTCCGGCTGACCGAGGCACGATTCGAGTCGAGCAATGTCCGGTCGCTGGTGTTGCGGCGCTCCAGTGCCGCCGCCCTGCCGCCATGGGAGCCGGGCGCCCACGTCGACGTCGTGTTGCCCGACGGCACGGTGCGCCAGTTCTCGCTGTGCGGGGAGCCGGACGACCTGAGCTCCTACCGCATCGCGGTCCGGCGTGAGCCGGACGGGCGAGGCGGCTCGCGCTGGGTTCACGAGGAGCTGACAGTCGGCGACGTCCTCCAGATCCGCCCGCCGCGCAATCACTTCGCGCTCGAGGAGGCGTCCGGGTACGTCTTCGTTGCCGGTGGCATCGGCATCACCCCGATCCTGACCATGGCCAGGCACGTCCGGCGCTCGTCGCCCTCCGTGCCCTGTCGCACGTTGTACGCCGGCCGGAGTCGCGCTTCGATGGCCCTGCTGGACGAGGTGGTGGACCTAGGCGAGGGAGTGCAGATCTGCGTCACGGAGGAGGTCGGCCGGCCCGACGTCCGTGGCGTGGTAGCCGGACTCGAGCCCGAGCACCTGCTCTACGTCTGCGGGCCGGCCGGCTTGATCGACGACGTCAGGCGAGCCGCCGACGAGTCGCAGCGCTCGGAGCAGATCCGGTATGAGCTCTTCAGCGCTCCTGTCGTCGACAGTGCCGAGGTCGACTCCGATCCGCCGTTCGAGGTCGAACTGCGGCGCTCCGGGATGACGATCGAGGTGGGCCCCACATCGACCATCCTGCGCGAGGTGCGCGCCGCAGGCGCTCATGTGCTCAGTGACTGCCAGGACGGCATCTGCGGAAGCTGCGAGACGGCGATCCTCGAGGGCGAGGCCGAGCACCGCGATCATGTCCTGACTCCCGAGGAGCAGCGCTCCAACACCGTGATGATGATCTGCGTGTCCCGCTGTCGCAGCGGTCGGTTGGTGCTCGACCTGTGAGGAGAAGGCCCGCCCGGCACCGCTAGCCCTGGTTGTGTCGCAGTTGAACCACGGCGCACCTCACCCGGCTGCGCCGCGCCCCGACGATGGAGAGATCAGGATGTACTCATTCTTCCCCGACCACTACCGCTGGTCGTACAACACGCTTCTCGCCTTCGCGGCGGGAGCTGAGATGGGCGATGTCGGGATCATCCTGCCGCGCCTGACAGATCAGGTCGGCGACGACGAAGTGTGGCACGAGGCCTGGCGCGACCTGGCCGAGCTCGTGGAGGACCGGTCGTCGGGCAAGGCTGGCGTCAGCCGATCCGAGGACATGTTCCTGGCATCGCTGTATCACACGATCTCCGAGCACTTCATCAACCCCAGCGACTCCCGGAGGCTGGAGAGCTACCGCGACGTACTGCGCTGCTTCGAGACCGCACGTCAGGCAGCACCGGCCACGATCGAGCGGGTGCTCGTGCCGTTCGAGGACACCACGCTCCCGGCCTACTTCATGCATGCCATCCAGGGCGCCGGTCCCCGCCCCACGGTGATCTTCGTCTGCGGGTTGGACACGACCAAGGAGCTCTGGTTCCTACGTGCTCGAGAACAGTTCGCCCTGCGCGGACTCAACTGCCTCTTCCTCGATACCCCGGGCGTCGGGGAAGCCCTGAGGCTGCAGAACCTCTACACACGTCACGACTACGAACGGCCGGTCGGCGCGGCCGTCGACTATCTGCAGGGCCGGCCGGAGGTGGATCCGGAACGTATCGGCCTGGTGGGGAGCAGCCTGGGTGGCTATTACGCCGCCCGATCGGCGGCGTACGAGCCGAGGTTGAAGGCGACGATCGCCTGGGGCGCCATCTACGACTACCACCGGGTGTGGGTCGAGCGGATGGCCGGGAACGGATCCTCGGCGGCTCCCACCTTCCAGCTGATGTTCATCACCGGTACGACCAACATGGAGGACGCCGTCGAGCGCATCGCGCAGTTCAAGGTCGCCGACTTCGCCGAACAGATCACGAAACCGTTCCTCATCATGCACGGCGCCGAGGACCAGCAGGTGCCGCTGGCCGATGCCGTGGCGGTCTACGAGCGCGTCAGCAGTCCGGACAAGTCGCTCGTCGTCTTCGACGGCAAGAACGGCGGCGCTGCACACACCCAGTTCGACAACCATCGGCCGGCGCTCCACTGCGCGGCGGACTGGATGCAGGCGAAACTGGGCTGACCGCGCCGCCCCGGCCCGATGGCCACCGCGTCGTCGGGCGCTGTCGGCGGCCGAATGTACCCGGATGAGGACTACGGACCGGGTCAGAGCCGTGGTTCGCTACTGGCTTCGCACCTTCGTGCGGCGGTCGCTGTCACTCGGCTCAGGAGGTCGGCATGCAGAAGATCCGGAATCGGGCGGCGACGCTGACCGGCCTCGTCCTCGTGGCTCTTCTCACCGCCGCTTGCGGCGGCGGCGCGCTCGGAGGAGGCTCCGGAGGAGCCGACAACGGCAAGATCAAGGTCGGTCTCCTCGTCCCCCAGTCCGGCGTGTTCTCGTCGGTCGGCAAGGACATGGAACAGGGCTTCAAGCTGTTCCTGGAGGAGAACGGCAACCAACTCGGTGGACGCGAGGTCGAGCTCGTCACGGTCGACGAGGGAGCCGATCCGCAGACCGGTGTCGCCGGAGCGACCCGCCTCGCGCAGCAGGACATGGTCGACGTCGTGGTGGGAATCGTCGCAGGACCGACCGCGATGGGCAGCCGCGACATCTTCGACGCGGCGCAGGTGCCGGCCCTCCTCGGCAACACCGGCGCCGTCCAGCTGGGGACCGACCTCAAGTCGGACTGGATCTTCCGCGCCTCCTACGACAACGGCGACCCGGGCCGTCTCCTCGGTGAGCGGCTGGCCGCCGACGACGCGACCGGCAAGGTCTTCCTGATGGCCTCGGACTACTCCGGCGGCCGGGAGACCATCGCCGGCTTCAAGGAGACGTTCCCGGCGGACCGGATCGTCGGCGAGCTGTACACGCCGTACAACTCGACCTCCGACTACTCCCCCTACCTGGCGAAGCTGCGGGCCTCGGGCGCCGACACCGCGTTCGTCTTCTACGCAGGGGGAGAGGCGATCGAGTTCACCAAGCAGTTCAGCCAGTTCGGTCTGAAGAAGTCGCTCAAGCTCTACAGCGCCGGCTTCCTGACCGAGGGGACGGCGCTCGAGGCCGAAGGGTCGGCAGCCCTGGGCGTGCGCAACGCGACCAGGTACAACTGGGACCTCGACAGCCCGGAGAACGCAGCCTTCGTCCGCGCCTACCAGGAGCGCTACGGCGTGTTGCCGACCGTGTACGCGGCCAACATGTACGACATCGGGCTCATGCTCGACCAGGCGGCGGGGAACGTGGACGGCGACTTCACCCGCACGGCGCTCCGGGACGCCGTGGCCGAGGTCAAGGTCGTCGGGGTTCGTGGTGAGCTCGAGTTCGACGACACCAACACCGTCAAACAGTCGTTCTACCTCGTCGAGGTCCAAGACACTCTGGACGGGCTACGGAACGTGACGATCGACGAGCTCGGCCGATCCTGAGCCCGCTCGGCGGCGAGGACAGGACCTGACCATGGACTGGTTCGCGAACTACGGCGGAGTGTTGCTGAACGGCGTGGCGACCGGGCTGTTGCTCTTCATGATGTCGGTGGGGCTCACCGTGATCTTCGGCCTGCTCGACGTGCTCAACCTCGCACACGGCGCGTTCTTCCTCACCGGCGCCTACCTGGGCTACCGAATAGCCGGCGAGGCGACCGCGACCTGGTCGAGCTTCCTGACGGCGTTGCTGGCGGCAGTGCTTGTCGGGGCCGCGCTGGGCGTCGCCCTCATGATCGCGACCGCGCCGCTGGTTCGACGGGGGCACATGGACCAGGCGCTGCTCACCCTCGGCCTGGGACTGGTGATCACCGAGCTGTTGCTGATGGTCTTCGGGCGAGACGACCACTCCGCGGCGGCCCCCGGACCGCTGGCGGAGTCCACCCAGGTCTTCGGCGCCGTCTATCCCCTCTACCGGCTCGCGATCATCGCCCTCGGCGCGGTGATCGCGGCGGTGGTGTGGTACGTCGTGGAGCGTACTCCGGCCGGCGCCATGGTGCGCGCGACGGTGGCGGACCGCGCCATGGTCGAGGCGGTCGGAATCGACGTCCGCAAGGTCGCCATCGTCACCTTCGGCTGCGCCTCGGCGCTGGCGGTCGCAGCCGGCGTCCTCGCCGGCCCGGTGGAGGGCGCCACCGCCGGGCTCGGGGATCAGATCCTGCTGCTGGCGCTGGTCGTGATCGTCATCGGCGGCCTCGGCTCGGTGCTCGGCACGCTGTTGGGCTCCCTGCTGATCGGCACGGTCCAGAACGTCGGGGTGCTGGTGGCCCCGGAGGCGGCGTCCTTCGTGATGTTCGGAGCGATGGTGTTGGTCCTGACCTTCCGCCCCCAAGGGCTCATCCCGGCGGCCATGGCAGGCGTCCGGTGATCGGCCGAGTTCGCAGGCGCCCGATGCCAGTGGTCACGGGCACGGTGCTGCTCGCCCTCGCGGCGGCTCCGCTGCTAGGAGCGACGGTCTACGCGATGGTGATCTTGACCAACGTCCTCGCGTTCGCGCTGCTCGCGATGTCGATCAGCATGGTGGCGGGCCACGCCGGCCTCCTGTCGTTGGCGCACGCTGCCTACGCGGGCGTCGCAAGCTACGGGGTCGCCATCTTCGCTCGGGAGGTGTCGGACGACGCACTGCTTCAGCTGCTCGTCGCGGTGCTGTCGGGAGTCCTCGTGGCTGCCCTCACCGGGTGGATCGCGGTCCGGGCGGCCAAGGTGTTCTTCCTGATGCTCTCCCTGGCCATCGGGCAGTTGCTGCACGCCCTGGCCCTGCAGTGGCGAGACGTGACGCGCGGCAGCGACGGAATGTCGGCGGGCGCGCCGTTCCGGCTGTTCGGATCCGACCCCGTCATCCTCAGCGGCCAGGTCTACTGGACGGCGCTACTGGTCTTCGTGGTCTTCGGGGGCCTCGTCCTGCTCGTCGTACGCTCGCCGTTCGGCTCCGCCCTGCGCGGGATTCGCGACAACGAGCCGCGGATGCGCAGCCTGGGGTATCCCACGGCGGGTTACAAGTACGCCGTGTGGGTGATCTCGGGAGGCATCGCCGGCGCCTCGGGGTGGATCGCGGTCGCACAGCTGCCGCGGTTCATCGCGCCCGACCAACTGTCGTTCCGCATCGCGGGGCTCTTGCTGCTCGCCGTCGTGATCGGGGGGGTCGAGTCGATGTGGGGCGCGTGCCTGGCCGCCACGGTGGTGGTCCTGATGACCAACGTGGTGAGCCAGGATCTTGGGGGGAACGGACCACTCGTCCTCGGTGGGCTGTTCGTCGTCGCCGTGTACCTGCTTCCGCGCGGCCTCGCGGGGATCGGTGCGACGCGCCGGGGTAGGAGAGGGGAGGGTTGCGGTTCGGTTGCCGTGCTTCTCGGCGATGACCGACCGGTGGTGGGCACATGAGCGAGAGCGCGTTGACCGTGACCGGGCTGACCAAGCGGTACGGCTCGGTGGTCGCCGTCGAGGACGTGAGCCTCGTCGTCGCGCGTGGTGAACGGCGAGCCGTGATCGGCCCGAACGGCGCCGGCAAGTCGACGCTGCTGGCCCTCGTCGCGGGGACGCTGGCGCCGTCGGCGGGGCAGGTGTCCATGCTCGGCCAGGACATCACCCGATGGCGCGACCACCGGCGCGCACGCGGTGGTCTCGTCAAGACCTTCCAGCACTCGAGCGTCTTTCCGGCGATGACGCTGAGGGACAACGTGCTCCTCGCGACCCATCGGCTCTACGGCAACCCGGGCAACCCGTTGGGCCGACGGAGCCGTCGAGCGGTGGCCGCGGCCGAGGACGCGCTCGAGCTGGTCGGCCTGGCCGACCGGGCCGCGGCACCGGCAGGGACGCTCTCCCATGGCGAGCGGCGACAGTTGGAGGTCGCGCTCGCACTCGGCGTCGAGCCGGCGGTGCTGCTCCTCGATGAGCCCACGGCCGGAATGTCCGCGACCGAGACGACACGCTTCGTCCAGTTGTTGGACGGCCTGTCGCGGGAGATCACGGTCCTGATCATCGAGCACGACCTCGACGTGGTGTTCTCGGTGGCCGACCGGGTGACGGTCCTTCATCTGGGAGCGGTGATCTGTGACGGCACCCCCGACGAGGTGCGAATGTCCGAGGTGGTCCAGCGCACCTATCTGGGCGTGGCCCCAGAGGAGCAGGCGCGGCTGCCGACGGCACTCGACGAGACGGTCGAATCGGGAACCAGGTCGTCGGGAGGGCCGGTCGCGTGACTCTGCTGGTGATCGAGGACCTCGCGGGTGGCTATCCGGGCACCCGGGCCCTGGACGGCGTGGATCTCGCCGTGGCGGAGGGCGGCGTGCTCGCGCTGCTCGGGCGAAACGGAGTCGGGAAGACGACGTTGGTGCACGCGGTGATGGGGATGCTCAGGGCCACCGGCTCGGTCCGCTACCGGGACCGTGAGCTGCTGGGTCTGTCGACCCATGTCATCGCTCGGGCGGGCATCGCCCTGGTCCCGCAGGGACGCCGCGTCTTCTCTCCTCTGACGGTCGAGGAGAACATCCGGATCGCAGCCAGACGAGGGTTTCTCGGCGACTGGTCTCCGGACCGCGTCTTCGACCTCTTCCCCGGACTCGCGGAGCGGCGCCGTACCTCTGCGGGTCACCTCTCGGGCGGAGAGCAGGAGATGCTGAGCATCGCTCGAGCGCTGGTGACCAACCCCAGGCTCCTGCTCATGGACGAACCCTCCGACGGCCTGGCTCCGTCGATCATCCAGCTGGTGGGCGAGGTGATCCAGGAGCTCTCGCGATCTGGTGTCACCGTCATGCTGGTCGAGCAGAACCTTGCCCTCGCACTACGGGTCGCCGACCACGTCGCGGTGATGAGCAAAGGGCGGGTGACCTTCACGGGGACCCCCGCCGAGCTCGAGGACGACACCGATCGTGTCCGGGCGCTGCTGGGCGTCGGTTGACGACCGGCGCTGTGGGCGGCGGCGCCCCTCGGGTCGTGTCGACGTCCGTCGTTCCCGACTCGATTTGACCCCACCGGGGGACGGCCCGGCGCCGGGGTGAGACCTAGTGTGGGGCCGCACCACCATGGCCGGCTCGCGACGGGCTGCCGCCACTACTGCGCTAGCACCAGGAGGAAGCCCGTGACCGGTGAGCTGCTGTCAGTTCGGAAGATCTTCTCCCAGATCGACGAGACCAGGTTGGTGGCCGGCGTCCGCGACGACGGCCCGCCGCTGCGCAAGGTCGCCGTGTGCGCGGTGGTCAGCAACCCGTACGCCGGCCGCGGATATGTCGAGGACCTCTCACCGATCGTCGAGGCGTCCGCGGCGATCGGCACCCTGGCCGGCACCGAGGCTGCCCGCCTTCTCGGCGCCCCGGTGGAGAGCTACGGGAAGGCCGGTCTCGTCGGCATCGCGGGCGAGCAGGAGCACATCAATGCCGCGCTGACCTCGACGTTCGGCAACGCCTTCCGCGACGCCATCGGCGGTGGTGCCGCCTGGATCACCTCCGCGACCAAGCTGGCCGGTCCCGGCGCCGTCATCGACGTGCCGTTCGCGTACAAGGACGAGGTCTGGGTCCGCAGCCACTACGACGCGATGGAGGTCAGAGTCCCCGAGGCGCCGCTGCCGGACGAGTTGGTCGTCATCGCCGCCGTGACCAACCGCGGCCGCGTCAACGCCCGTGTCGGTGGTCTGACCCTCACCGAGGTCCATGACGGAGACCTCCGTTGACTCGGCTGGCGGTCGTGGGGGCGGGGCTCGTCCTGTCCGGTGACATCGTCGCCCCGGTCCTCGCGGGCGTCGACACCGTCCTTGCTGAGGATGGCAGGATCACCGCGCTGGGCTCGAGTGCCGAGTTGAGCGCCGGCATCGACGCCGCCGACGTCGTGGTCGACGCCCGGGGGACCACCGTCGCACCCGGGCTGATCGACTCCCACTGTCATGTGGTTCTCGGCGACTACACGCCTCGTCAGAAGGCGGTCGACTTCCTTGCCAGCTACGTCCACGGCGGCATCACCAGGGTCGTATCGCCCGGCGAGATCCACGCCCAGGGCCGTCCCCACTCCGCACTGGGAGTGAAAGCACTGGCCATCGCGGCAAAGGAGTGCTTCGACAACTTCCGGCCCGGCGGGATGCGCGTGCACGCCGGCAGCGTCGTCCTGGAGCCCACGCTCGACGAGGACGACTTCCGCGACCTGCAGGAGGCCGGCATCCGGCTCGCCAAGTTCGGGTTCGGCCTCTACGAGGACCCCGCGGACGGGGTGGAGCAGGTGAGGTGGGCGCAGCAGCACGGCATCACCGTGATGTGCCATTCGGGGGGAGCCAGCATCCCGGGGAGCAAGCCCATCACTCCCGAGCACCTGCTCGAGCTCGCTCCGGACGTCTGCGGCCATGTCAACGGCGGTCCGACCTCCCTCGACACCGCCGGGGTCGACCGGATCATCGAGGAGACGGAGATGGCCCTCCAGCTCGTGCAGGCCGGCAATCTGCGGTCATCGATCCGCATCCTGACCAAGGCGTTCGAGGAGGACCGGCTCGATCGGATCGTGATCGGCTCGGATACGCCGACGGGCACCGGCGTGATGCCGCTGGGCATGATCAAGACCGTCGCCGAGCTGTCGTCGTTCAGCGGGATCGACCCCGCGACGATCTGGGCCGCTGCCAGCGGCAACAACGCGCGCATCTGGTCTCTGCCCGCCGGCTACCTGCGGGTCGGCTCGGACGCCGACCTCGTCGTCATGGACGCTCCGTGGGGGTCGACGGCGAGCGATGCGCTCGGCGCGCTGAGCATCGGCGACCTTCCTGGCATCAGCGCCGTCGTCACCGCCGGCGAGGTACGGACCCTGCTCAGTCGCAACACGCCGCGCGCCGCCCGGCTGGCCTCGACGAGCCCGACGCTGGCCCATCTGGCCGAGGGCCGTTGACGGGCCCCTGACTCCAGACCGGCCGACCGACCCGAGAGCGCCCAGCGGTGGCCCCGGCAGTGCCGGTCACGTGCTCAGACGAAGAACACCTCCTGATCGTCCTTGCCGATCAGCGACTCGTAGTCTCCCCCGTGGAAGATGAGCGGCCTGCCCTCGGACATGGCCAGGTGCGTGACCTCGCCGATGAAGAGCGTATGGTCTCCCGCCTCGTGGATATCGGTGACGTCAGCCCCGACGTGGGCGACCGCGCCGCCGAGAAAGGCGACGTCGTCGTGCCAGTCGAACCGGGGCTGCACGGTCAGCTGGGCCTGGCCCGCGAAATGCCGCGAGTAGTCGCGCTGCTGGGCCGCGAGCATGCTGACGCCGTACCGCCCGGTCTGCCGCAGCAGGGTCGCCATCCGGCACTTCCCGAGCGAGATCAGTACCAGCGGAGGCGAGAGCGAGACCGACATGAAGCCATTGGCGGTCATGCCGTGGACCTGGCCGTCGTCGGTGACCGTCGTGATGATCGTGATGCCGGTGGCGAAGCGTCCCATGGCTTGACGGAACAGCCGTGGGTCGAGCGGCGCGCGTTCTGGCTGGCGGTCCGGGGGGTGCGGCGCCTTCGTCATGACTTCTCCTCGGTCATCGTCCCCGGCCCTTCGCCGTGCTCGCGAAGGTAGTTCACGGTGCGTGCCCTGGACCCCACGACCTGCCACATCCTCAAGGGGTTGGCGTAGCGGCCGACGAAGTCGGCGGCGAGAGCCGGGTTCTCGGCCGCGGCGCGGTGGACGAGCTTGAGGTGAGGGGGGCTGTCGAGCTGGAGATTGGTCCACTCGTAGGCCGCCCGGAGCAGCGGATCCCTGTCTGCCTCGAGGCGCTCGAGGAACTGCTGGTCGAAGTCCAGGTCCGTCACGATCGCCTCACTCACCTTCTCCGCGCTGTACGCCGCGATGTTGGCGCCCTGCCCCATGACCGGGTCGACGAGCACGTGGGCGTCCCCGAGCGCGACCGCCAGCCGGCCGCTGGGCAGATAGGTGGAGCCGTGTCGTAGGGCAGGTGCAACGGCACCGGCGAAGACGTCGCGGGGGCTGCGCACCCCGAACGATGTGGCGTCCACACGCTCTGCGGTCTGCGGATAGTGACTGCGCACGACCCGGAGGACGGCGTCGTTCAGGGCGGCGAGATCCGCTCCGTGAGGCGCCGCCAGCGCAGCGGCCTGCGCGCTGTCCGGCAGCGACTCGAACAGCAGCGCGGTGACGCTCCCCTCGGCGGTCACCATCGGGATCTCGATCAGCTCGCCCACGTGCGGGACGAAGCTGAGCGTGACCCCCTCGGTGGGCGGTCGCAGCACACCTTCCACGAGAACCGCGCAGACCCGCCGCTTCACCCCGACGGGGGGAGCGTCGCGGCGAACCGGGAACAGCAGGGACATTCCGCCGCGCCCCGTAGCCACCACCAGCAGATCGTGGCCCTCGCGCGCCAGGCGGTCGGCCTCCTCGACGTGAACAGCCCGAAGCACGAGTCGGCCGCCCGACTCCTCGAAGTCCTTCATGAGGGTGGGCAGGTACAGGCGGTAGTCGATCGCGAGGCTGTGCCCGGGCTGGCTCGACGAGTAGCGGACCGGGGGCGCGTCCGCGAGGTATTGGTGACGATGGTGCCAGCCGTCTTCTCTCGGGCTCCAATGGTCGATGCCCAACCGGCGTTCCCGGTCGAGGGTGAGGTGATGGTGCATCACCGTGTTGAGCAGGCGGCCCTGGGTCAACTCCTCCGAGGAGCGGTCGGTATAGATCGTCACGTCGACACCATGGCGGCGCAGGGAGATGCCGAGATGCAGGCCGGCGATCCCGGCCCCCACGATCCCGACATGCATCTCCCGCACCCTCCTCGCCATCCAGATCACGGTCCAGGTGGCCCGATCCACCCTAGGCAGAACCGGGTGGAGACGACCGTCCCTCCTATGGGTCAAATCGGCCCTCCGGGACGGCGGCGATGAATGAACCCGGTTGGGTGACAAGTCTTCCCCGGTGCGCGTCCTAACGTCCTTGGCAGGCGGCTGCGCCGGGCGGTGCGGGTCGGCAGCCGCGGTTGTGCTGTCGGCGAGGGCCTGGTCGCCGGTCCCGGGGACGGACCGGAGCAGTTGACAGTTTCGTCTCAGGAGAACGGAGTGCATTCCATGGGTGGCAGCAGGAGCTCGATCGGCATAGTCGGAACGGGTGTCGCGGGTCTCCATCTGGCGCTGATGCTGCAGCGGGACGGGATGTCGGTGACGTTGTACACCGACCGCACACCGGAGCAGGTGGCCACGGGGCGTCTGCTCAACACCGTCATGCACCACTATTCGACGCGCCTGCGGGAGCGTGAACTCGGTGTCGCAGCGTGGCCGCTGGCCGAGTGCGGCTGGTGGACTCGCTACCACTCGGTGCGTGGCAACCCCGGGATCGACTATCGCGGGAACTTCGACGAAGCCTCGGTAGCAGTGGACTATCGGCTCTACCTGCCCCACCTCGAGCGTGAGTTCACCGATCGCGGCGGTCAGGTTCGAGTCGAACGGCTCGATCGGCATGGCCTGGAGAGGGTCTCTACGGGGCACGACCTGATGGTGGTCGCGACCGGGCGTGGCCCGGTCGCAGAGATGTTCGGGCGACGCCCGGAGTACTCGCCGTTCTCGGCCCCGCAGCGGCTGTGTCTTGCGGCGATCGTCGATGGCATCGACCGGCCCACGGTCGAGGGAGTCAGCATCAGTGCCTCGCGGGGCGTGGGCGAGCTCATCGAGATCCCGATGCTGACCGCACACGGCAAGCTGACCTGCCTGCTGTTCGAGAACGTGCCGGACGCGGAACTGGCCCGACTCTCGCAGCAGCGGTACGCCGAGGATCCCGGAGCGTTCGACAAGCTCGTGGTGTCTGCGTTGGAGGAGCACTATCCCAAGGTGTCGGAGCGTGTCCGGCCCAACGACTTCGGGATCCTCTCCGCCGACGACATCCTCCAAGGTGGAGTCACGCCGGTCGTGCGCAACGACTACGTGCTGCTCGACTCCGGCCGGTACGCACTGGCGGTCGGCGACTGCCATGCGGCGGTGGACCCGCTGATGGGTCAAGGGGCCAACGCGGCCTCCTACAGCGCCTTCGTCACCGGACAGGCCATCGTGGAGGAGACGGTGTATGACCAGATCTTCTGCCAGCGAGTGGCCGCTCTGCGCGAGCACATGGTGCTCAGCGCCACCTTGGTGACCAACCTGTACCTGGAGTTTCCTGAGCACCTGCGAACGCTTCAGCGTGCCAGCGCACAGAACCAGGCGGTGGCCGATGCGGTGGCCGCCGCGTTCGCCGACCCACGGGAGATGTGGCGGATCGTGGCGACCCCGCAGCGCGTCGACGCCTTCGTCGAGGGTCTCGCAGAGCAATGAGCACAGGGGTGCTGCCAGGGGCCAGCTACCCGCCGACTCGCTCGTGGTCGGCAGGCATCGGGCGCGTCGACTCGGGCCGCGCTGCTGCCCACAGTGCGTGGACCATCTCGGCGCGGCTGCACACGTTGAGTTTGCTGAAGATCCGCTTCAGGTGCTGCTTGACGGTGTTCTCGGTGATGAACGCGCGGGCCGCGATCTCCTTGGTGGAGAGACCTTGACTGACAAGCAGCGCGATCTCCTGCTCTCGCTTGGACAGGATACCGAGTTCGGGAAGCTCGGAGGTTGGCGTGGTGTGGCGGGAGTAGACCAGCGAAACGGCCCCGCCGTACCGGGTCAACGCGACCGAGCGGACGGACAAGGGCTCGGCCCCGGCCTCGGTGGTCTGCGCAGTGACCACCCGCCGGCTACCGCTGTTGATCAGTTCGACGCTTTGGTGAATGGTCGGGCTGACCACCTCCAGGACACGTCGACCATCTCGGGTAGCTGCTCCTGCAGCCGCGTTGTGGAGTACGTGGTTGCCGAACCTATCCGTGATCACGACGGGTTGGGTGACGCAGTCCAACGCCGTCTCGAGCGCGCCGGCTCGCCGGTGGACCTGCTCGTGTCGCAGAGCCCGGGTCAAGGCAGCGCCCAGATGGCCGACGACGTGCGCGGCGGTGTGTCGATCGTGGTCGTCGAAGGGCGGGTCGTCGTCGTATCGGGTGAAGTGAATGCTTCCCCAGACGACGTCGCCGACGACCAACGGCGCCTTGAGCGAGTGGGCATAGCCGAAGTGCTCCAGCACCCGTCGCGCTCGCGATGCCGGCCAGGCCGAAGCCAGGCCGGCATCGGAGCTGGTGACCGGACGGCCGCCGTGGACTGCCGCGCGGAGCACGGGGTCGTCCTCGACGCCGATGGCGGCGTACTCGTCGAGCAGCGGATTGGGGACGTCGGCGACCTGGTCGACGAAGTGGTTGGTCTGGGGGTCCAGGCGGTAGAGACCACGTCCTCGGGCGAAGATCACGTCCTTGACCGCGGTCACGTACGACGCGGAGATCTCCTCCACCGTCAGCGCCGCCTGGAGCTTGAGGTCGAAGGCAAGAGAGGCAGAGGGATACGACACGACTACTCCTGGGTCCAGGCGTCGATGGACGCGCGTCACCAACGGGTTGTCGATCCCGGACCGCCACCGTGGGCGCAGAGGCCGAGATCACACCTCAGCTGGTTTGCAATTCCAGGCCAGCCTACTATAAAGAGACCAATTGCTGAACATTCAGCGATTAAAAAAAGGAGCGATGATGGGTGAGCAGGTAGACGAGTTCGTGACGTACTGGGGACCCTCGGTCAACGAATGGGGCGACGGCTCCGAGCGCCGCTGGACCACGAAGCGGGACGAGGACCATATGCGAGGCGACGTCGTGCAGGGCTCCCGTGTGATGCGGAAGGTGAGCGTCGACGACATCCTCGCCGAGGACGTCGAGACCGGCGTCGACATGGTCAACGGGTTCCTGCCGCTCGCCGCATTCGCCAACGACGAGTTGATCATCGAGGTCACCAACTGTCCGGTGGAGCAGGGCGGTTGGCACCGGAACCTCGGGGCCGACGAATGGGTCTTCCAGTACCGCGGCAGCCGGACCATCGCGTGTGAGTCGGGCGATGTCACCCTCGAGGAGGGCGACATGGCGGTCATCCCGCGAGGCGTGGCGCACCGCAACGTGGGCCACGGGCCCAACATCATGCTGACCGTCTACAGCAAGAAGCCACTGAAGCGGCTCGCCCCCCTGGATCCGGCGAAGGCCCGCGAGAAGATGCGGATCAAGGACGGCAGGCCCCTCCACGGCGAGGTCTTGTTGGAGCACGGCGTGATCGACCGCCAAGGAGAAGACTCCCCCGAGCCCGGCGACGCATCGTGAGGCCCTACCGGATCGGGCAGATCGTGCCCAGCTCCAACACCACGATGGAGGCCGAGGTCCCGGAGATGATGCGCCGCCGCGAGGCGATCCGCCCGGAGAGGTTCACCTTCCACTCCGCGCGCATGCGGATGAAGCAGGTCACGCCGAACGAACTGCGCGCCATGAACGCCGAGACCGGTCGGTGTGCGGCGGAGCTCGCCGACGCAGCCGTCGACGTCCTCTCCACCGCATGCCTGGTGGCGATCATGGCTCAGGGGCCCGGCCACCATCGGGCGGTCGAGGGCGTACTGCAGGCGGCCGTGGACGAGGCCTCGGGAGATGCCTCGGTCGTGACCTCGGCAGGCGCGCTCGTCCACGGACTGGGGCAGTTGGGGGCCAAGCGGATCAGCATCCTCACGCCGTACCTGAAGCCGCTCACCGCGCTGGTGGTCGAATACCTGGAGGCGGAGGGATTCACCGTCGTCGACTCCGTGTCGCTGGAGATCCCCGACAACCTGGAAGTGGGCCGGCGAGACCCGATGCTCCTCGTCGAGGACGTCCAGCGACTCGACACCACGGGCGTCGACGCCGTCGTGCTCTCCGCCTGTGTGCAGATGCCGTCACTGCCGGCCGTCCCGCTCGTCGAGCTCGCTCTGGGGCTGCCGGTCGTCACGGCCGCGACGTGCACCGTGCGCAACATCCTCGACTCCTTGGATCTCGAACCCGTGGTCCCCGACGCCGGCGCGGTGCTGGCCGGCCGGGCCGCGACGACTACGAAACTGGCGGTGTGAAGTTGAAGCGACTGGACGGAAAGGTCTCGGTCATCACCCAGGCCGGGGGAAACTTCGGACGGACCTCCGCCGAGGCGCACGGCATCGAGGGCGCCAAGTTGTACCTGCAGGACTGGGAGGAGCGAGCCGACCGCCTCGAGAAGACGGCCACCGACCTGCAGTCGAAGGGCGTCGAGGTCGCCTGGGGAGTGCACGACCTGACGGTCGGTGCGGGGGCCGCGGAGATGACCGGGGCGGTGATGGACCGCTACGACCAGGTCGACATCTTGGTGAACACCGGGATGGAGGCCGGACACGGGATCTTCCTCGACCTCCGCGAGGACGAGTGGGATCTGTCGGTCGCGCGCGGGCTCAAGAGCTACTTCCTGACCTGTCAGTACATCGGAGAGGAGATGGCCCTCAAGGGCTACGGCAAGATCATCAACTTCACCTCCATCGTCGCCGACCTGGGCTCGGGGGGAGCAGTGGGTTGGGGGACGGTCCGCGGCGGAGTGAACTCCCTGACCTACGCGGTCGCGCACGCCCTGGGCGAGTACGGCGTACGGGTGGTCGCGCTGGCCCGTGGCGCCATGGAGTCGACGCCCTACACTGACGAGGCACGCGACGAGCGGCTGCTCCGCCTCCCGTTCAAGCGGCTGGGCGAGGACGAGGACATCGTCGGGCCCGTGGTCTTCCTCGCGAGCCCCGAGTCCGACTGGGTGCACGGCTCCGTCCTCTACTGCGACGGGGGATACGCCCACGCGGCAGCGACCGACGCGGAGCACCGTGCGACCTCCTTCCCCCTCGACCGGCGCGGCACCCGTGCAGACACCACGCCGCGCGAGCGGGACTGGATCGACACCGACGTGCCATGACCACCGCGGCAGGCACGACACCCGGTGGAGTTGCCGTGCTCGGCTCCGCCGGGCGTCATGACACTCTTGGCGCCATGACGCCGCCATCGGCAGATCCCAGTACGCCGGCGACCCCGGTGACGCCCGAGGAGCGACTGGCGTGGCGTGCCTTCTCAGAGGGCAGCCAGCTGCTCGGAAGCATCCTCGATCGCAGGCTCAAGGAGGCGTTCGGCATCTCGCACGCCGACTACGGGGTGCTGCGTCGTCTGCTGGATGTCGAAGGATGCCAGTTGCCGATGCGATCCCTCCGGCACGAAGTGTGGTTCTCGCGCAGCAGGCTGACCCATCAGGTGAACCGTCTCGTAGCAGACGGCCTGCTGGTGAAGTCCGGTGATGCGACCGACGGGCGGCTCCAGGTCGTAGCACTGACGAGCGCAGGCAGCGAGCTGGTCGTGGGCGCGAAGCGGCTGCTTCAACGAACTCTTCGTGAGCACTTCTTCGACCAGCTGCCCGCCGGCGCCGCACATGAGCTGTCACGTCTCATGACCGGCTTGGTCGAGCACCTGCGTGAGCAACCCGAGGCCCAGGCGTTCCGGAACAGCTGACGGCGGGCCAGCATAGGTAGGAGCATGATCCCTCGGCGAGAAGCGCGGGGCCAGCTCGCCATCGATCTACATCTCGCAAGCACGCGGCTCGGGGTTGGTCTCGACCCCGCCGGAGCCGCGTTCCCCATCACGGTATCGGAGTGGAAGTCATGCAGCAGGTCCAGGCGGTCATCGCTCGGTCGAAGGGTCGGCCGGTGGAGCTGACGACGATCAACGTGCCGGACCCGGGTCCGGGGGAGGCGCTGGTGAGGGTGCAGGCGTGCGGGGTCTGCCACACCGACCTGCACTATCGGGAGGGTGGGATCAACGACGACTTCCCGTTCCTGCTCGGTCACGAGGCCGCGGGCGTGGTCGAGGCGGTCGGGCCGGACGTGACGACGGTGGCGCCGGGTGACTTCGTGGTGTTGAACTGGCGGGCGGTGTGCGGCGACTGCCGGGCGTGTGGGCGGGGTGAGCCGTGGTACTGCTTCGCGACCCACAACGCCACCCAGAAGATGACGCTCGCTGAGGGTCCCGATGCTGGGGTGGAGTTGTCGCCGGCGCTGGGGATCGGGGCGTTCGCGGAGAAGACGCTGGTCGCGGCGGGGCAGTGCACGCGGGTCGACCCGTCCGCGCGGCCGGCCGCGGTGGGGTTGTTGGGGTGTGGGGTGATGGCCGGGATCGGTGCGGCGATCAACACCGGCGCGGTCACGCGCGGGAAGTCGGTGGCCGTGATCGGCTGCGGTGGGGTGGGCGTCGCGGCGATCGCGGGGTCGGTATTGGCGGGCGCGTCGCCGGTCATCGCGGTGGACATCGACGCGAAGAAGCTCGTGGCCGCGCGGCGGATGGGCGCCACGCACACCGTGGACTCCTCGAAGGTCGACGGTGACATGGGGGTCGTCGCGGCGATCCAGGAGTTGACCGGCGGGTTCGGGGCGGACGTGGTCATCGATGCGGTGGGTCGGCCCGAGACGTGGCGGCAGGCGTTCTATGCGCGGGATCTGGCGGGCACGGTGGTGCTGGTCGGCGTACCGACCCCGGAGATGAGGGTGCCGGATCTGCCGTTGATCGACGTGTTCGGTCGGGGCGGGTCGTTGAAGTCCAGCTGGTATGGCGACTGTCTGCCGTCTCGGGACTTCCCGCTGCTGGTGGACCTGTACCGGCAGGGGCGGCTGGACCTGGATGGGTTCGTGACCGAGGAGATCGGGATCGGGGATGTCGAGGCGGCGTTCGAGCGGATGCATCATGGCGACGTACTCCGCAGCGTGGTGATCCTCTGATGGCTCGGGTCGACCATGGCGTCACCAGCGGCACGTTCAGCCTGGACGGGGCGACCTTCGAGGTCGACAACAACGTGTGGGTGGTCGGCGATGAGGCCGAGTGCGTGGTGATCGACGCGCCTCATGAGGTGGAGGGGATCCTTGCGGTCGTGGGGGACCGTACGGTCACGGCGATCGTGTGCACCCACGCGCACGACGACCATGTCCGGGTCGCGCCGCAGTTGCGGGAGCGGGTGCGCGCCCCGATCATGCTGCACCCGGCCGACAAGCCGCTCTGGGAGCTCACCCACACCGACCACCTCTGGGACCTCGATCTCGCCGACGGCGTACGCATCGAGGTCGGGGGTACGGCGCTGGAGGTGCTGCACACGCCCGGGCATGCGCCCGGTGCGGTCTGCCTGTACGCGCCCGAGCTGGGCTGTGTGTTCACCGGCGACACGCTGTTCCGGGGCGGGCCGGGTGCCACGGGCCGCTCCTACTCCGATGCCGACCTGATCAAGGAGTCCATCCGGGCCCGGCTCTTCGCCCTTCCCGGCGACACGGTCGTCCACACCGGACACGGCGACGACACCACCATCGGCGAGGAGCGCGCCCAGCGGGCCGCAGAGGCGATCCGAAGGCGCTTCCGGCGGCTCCCCGGAGAAGAAGCCATCCCGTGAGCACGAGCTGCTGGCTCCAGGGGGGAGCGGCCTCCGCTCAGCGACCTACCGGCGGGAGGCCCGATGAGTGTCGATAGCGCGCAGCCACGAGGCGGTAGGGGCACTGGGCGCGTGCTCGCGCGGGTGGTCGGCGAGGGGCTCGTCGACGCGGGCGTGGACCAGATGTTCGGGGTGCTCGGCAGCGGCAACCTCCAGATCGTGTCCCACGCGGTGGATGCCGGTGCCTCGTTCCTCCATGCCCGACACGAGAACGCGGCGATGATGATGGCGGCCGCGTACACCGAGGTCAGCGGTCGCAGTGCCGTCTGCGCCGTCCACCAGGGCCCCGGCATGACGAACGCGTTGACCGGCCTCGTGGAGTGCGCGAAGCGTCGGCTGCCAGCTGTGCTCCTCGCTGCGGCTACGGCCCGCGACGCCTCACGACGGAACTTCTACGTCGACCAGGAGCGGCTGGCGATCGACTGCGGCGCCGACGTCCTCAGGGTGCGCGTCGATGCGGAGACGCCCGTCGTGGAGCAGCTCCATGCCGCGCTGCACCGCGCCCGCGCGCGGACGCGACCGTTGGTGATCAACGTCCCGGTCGCCGACCTGAGCCTCGCCGCCGTCGAGGAGCGACGAGATGCTGGCGAGCTCGCCAGCTGGCGCCCGGACCCCCAGCGACCCTCGGCCGGTGCCGTTCGCGCGGTCGTGGACGCGATCGGCCGCGCGACCCGCCCCGTTGTCCTCGTCGGTCGTGGTGCGGTGCTGTCGCCCGGCGGTGTCGACGCGGCGAGGTCGCTCGCCATCCGGCTGGGCGCTCCCGCGGGCACCACCGTGCTCGCCCACGGAGCGACGCGTGGCTACGCGCAGGATCTGGGGATTGTCGGGGGCTTCTCTCACCCTGAGGCCGCGGAGACGGTGCGGACCGCCGATCTCGTGATCGCCGTCGGTGCCAGCCTGAGCCCGTGGACGACCCGGGACGGGTCGCTGCTCTCCTCCCGTGCCTCGGTCGTCCACATCTCGACCACCGAGCCGGACCCCGCCTTCGCCCGGGAGTACATCCCCTGCCGGGGTGACGTCGCGCAGATCCTCGGCGAGGTGGTGGCCCTGATGCCAGCCGCCACGACGACCGCGGCTCCATGGAGCGACCTGGACAGCGAGGCGCTACGCGGGGCTCGGTGGGACGAACGACCCTACGAGGACGTCTCCCGCCCCGGGTCGCTGGATCCGCGGACGGTCGCCAAGGAGCTCGAACGCCTTCTGCCGTCGAAGAAGACACTGGTGCTGGACGGCGGCGACAACGTCGGATACGGGACGCTGTTCATGCAGCCCGCGCCGGACGGGCGGTCCTTCGTCTTCACCTGCGCGGGATTCCAGTCGATCGGCCTGGGCATCGCCGCCGGGATCGGAGTCGCACAGGCAAGACCCGAGCAGCTGACGGTGATCAGCCTGGGCGACTGTGGCGCGCTCATGGCAGCAGGCGAACTCGACACCATCGCCCGGTCACCGGTCCCCGTGGTCGTCGTGGTCTACAACGACGCGGCCGCAGGGGCCGAGGTGCACCACTTCCGCGACACCGAGGCGAGGGTCGACCTCGCTCAGTTCCCTGTCGTCGACTTCCACGAGGTGGCCGCCGGCCACGGGTTGGAGGCAACCGTCGTCGCCGAGATCGGTGACCTGGCGTCTCTCACCACATGGCTCGGCGGCCGGCGCGAACGGTCACTGCTCCTCGACGTGCGGATCGACCCTGAGATCGTTCTGGAGTGGGCTGCCGAGGCATTCGTGTAGCCGAGGCCGTGCCCGGTGTCGTCGACCTGGGGAAGTGCTGATCGATGCGGGTGGATGCCGGCGTCGTCTGAGGTCGTGCGGTGGCGAGGCGCCGGAGCGTGGGCAGGCTGGGCCGCGTCTGGCGCCGCCGGTGGATCGACCAGCGCTCCCTGGTGGAGCAGGTCCCCCTCGTCGTGCCAGACGAGGAACGGTGCGACGGGCTCGGAGATCTCCTCGTGCCAGAGGGTGGCCCCGGAGCACTGATCATGCGCCGACGCAGCGGATGGCCGTCAGCTGACGTCGCGCATGGGCGGCCGCTCCTCGGTCGCGATGCGTCGGTCCAGCACCTCGAGGCGATCGCCGGTGCCGGCGAACTGGCGCAGGTCGAGACCTTCGGCGCTCGCCCCGGCGCCGGCGCGGGCCAGCGCGGCGGCGATGATCTGGGCGGACATGCCGCCGAGGTCGCGCAGCGCCTGGTGGCGGTGGGCGCGGGTGCCGAGGTCGACCTGCGCGATCGCGCCCAGGCCGTGCCGGGCGAGGGTGTCGACGAGGGCGGCGAGCTCGACGGCGTACCCGGTCGGCACGGACAGGGACTCGAACAGCGAGCGGCGTACCGCCCACTCGCCGGCGAGCGGCTGCACCAGGTCGCGGAGCTCGGGGAAGAGCAGCGCGATCAGCGGCCGGGCGACCAGCTCGGTGACGCGGCCGCCCTCGAACGGCGCGGACCCGCCGTCCGAGACGAACGGCCGCTGGTAGAAGCCCTTCACCAGCTGGACGTCCGGCGAGGAGAGCAGCGGCCCGAGCAGGCCGGGCGCGAAGTGGGTGTCCCAGTCGAGCAGGTCGGCGTCCATGAACGCGACCAGGTCGCCGCGGGTCACGAACAGCGACTTCCACATCGCCTCGCCCTTGCCGGCGCGCGGGCCGAGGTCGGGGCGGATGTCGGCCGCGCGGTGGACGGTCGCGCCGGCCTCGCTCGCGACGTCGTACGTCGCGTCGGTGGAGTCGGAGTCGATGACCACGATCTCGTCGAGCAGGCTGGCGGTCTCCATCAGCGCGGTACGCACGCGCGCGACGACGTCGCCGACGGTCGCGGCCTCGTTGCGGGCCGGGACGACCAGGCTGATCCGGGCCTCGCCCTTGCGGTCCAGCAGATCGTCGAGCGACCAGTCCGTCCAGTGGTGGGTGTGGGTGTGCAGCCAGTCGCTCACGCCGCACACCCTAGTGTTGGCCGGGTGACGCTCACGCTCGGCCGGCACTCCTTCGCGGACACCGACGCGCTGGTCATGGCGATCGTCAACCGCACCCCCGACTCGTTCTACGACCGGGGCGCGACCTGGCAGGAGGACAAGGCGTTCGAGCGGGTCGCGACCGTCGTCGCGCAGGGCGCCGACATCGTCGACATCGGCGGCATCAAGGCGGCGCCGGGGGTCGAGATCGCCGCCGCCGAGGAGAGGGCGCGAGTGGTCGACCTCGTGGCGCGGGTGCGCGTGGGCTTCCCGGACGTCGTGATCTCGGTCGACACCTGGCGCGCCGAGGTCGGCCGCGCGGTCTGCGCCGCCGGCGCCGACGTCCTCAACGACGCGTGGGGCGGCGCCGACCCCGAGCTCGCCGACGCCGCGGCCGAGGGCGGCGCCGCGATCGTCTGCACCCACACGGGCGGCGCGGTGCCGCGCACCCGCCCCTACCGGGTCGAGTACGACGACGTGGTCGCCGCCGCCATCGCCGACACCGTCGGGTACGCCGAGCGCGCGATCGCCGCCGGCGTGAACCCGGAGTCGGTGCTCATCGACCCCGCGCACGACTTCAACAAGAACACCTTCCACTCCCTCGAGCTGACCCGCCGGCTCGGCGAGATGGTCGCCACCGGGTACCCGGTGCTCGTCTCCCTGTCCAACAAGGACTTCGTCGGCGAGACCCTGGACCGCCCGGTCGGGGAGCGGCTGATCGGCACGCTCGCGACGACCGCCATCTCGGCGTACGCGGGCGCCCGGGTGTTCCGGGTGCACGAGGTCGTCGAGACCCGGCAGACCATCGACATGGCCAATGCGATCGCCGGCCGGCGTCGTCCCGCCCGGGCGATCCGGGGCCTGCAGTAGCCGTCGAGCTCAGCGCTCGACGGCCGGCGCCCCGCTCGGCTCGCCCTCGAGCAGGCTGGCGAGCTGCTCGTCGGTCCACGTCGGCGAGAGGACCGCGTACATCGCGCCGCCGATGGCGGTCGACGGGCGCACCCAGACGCCGCGGTCGCCGGACCCGTCGTCCGTGCCGGCCCAGGCCTTCACGCCCTCGGGCGCGTCGATCGGCTTCGCGTCCGCCGGCAGCGAGACGTCGCCGAGCATCGCGTAGAGGTCGTTGACGGGCTGCTCCCCGGCGGCGTAGCGGTAGGTGAAGGAGTAGCCGGCGACCCGGATCGTGTCGGTCACCATGCGTGGCGCCACGGGGCCCTGCGTCGGCGTCGCCTCGGGCGCCGGGGCTGGTGCCTCGGCCGAGCCGGCCCAGACGACGGCCAGGGTCGCGGCGGCGACCGCGGTCGCCGCGAGGGGTACGCCGACGGCGAGCCGGTTGCGCGGTGTCGGCACGCGTCCGGCGTACCGCAGGTCGGTGGTGGTGTCGCGGAACGCGGCGCGGAGCTCGGTGGTCAGGTCATCGTCGGTCAGCATCGGCGGTCTCCTTCTGTGAGGTGAGTGCGGCGCGGAGTCGCCCCAGCGCACGCGAGGTCTGTGACTTGACGGTGCCGGCCGAGCAGCCGAGCGCGGCCGCGGTGTCCTCGACGCTGAGATCGTCGAAGTAGCGCAGCACGAGCACGGCCCGCTGGCCCGGCGGCAGCCCACGGGTGGCCCGCAGCAGCAGGTCCCGGTCCAGGACCGCATCGTCCGTGGGTGCCTCGACGTCGGTGTCGAACGCGGTCTCCGCGGGCCGGCGGGCGAGCGTGCGCCACCGGTCCTTGGCGAGGTTCACCAGCACCCGGCGGGCGTACCCCTCCGGCTGCTGCCGCGCCGTACGCCACCGGCGGGCGGTGCGCAGGAGCGCGGTCTGCACGAGGTCCTCGGCATGGCCGCGGTCGCCGCACAGCAGGTACGCCGTGCGCAGCAGCCGGTCCGAGGACTCCGCGACGAACGCCTCGAACGGGCGCTTGTCGGCTGCCGGGATCATCGGAGGCTCCGTCTGGTCACACTCACAAGAACTCCGGAGGAGGTGCGCGGGTTGTCAGCCTCCGAACATACCCATCCACGCGTCGGCCTCGGGCGTCGTGCGGCCGTGCTCCTGCGCGACCCGGTACCACCGCTGGGTCGCGCGCAGGAACGTCGCCGGGTTGTAGACGTCCTCCTCGCGCGACCACAGCCCGTCGCCGGCGTAGGTGAGGATCGTGATGTTGCCGGCGCCGTGCCGCTCGCCGTCGCCGGGGTCGGGCAGGTCGTTCCAGACCTCGCAGACGATCCGGCCGCGCTCCTCGTCCACGACGTGCCACTCGATCGGGAAGTGCGGCATCGCGCTCCCGGGGAACGCCGTCATCGTGCGCACGATCCAGTCCCGGATCTGCTCGCGGCCGGCGAAGGTGCCGTAGGCGTGCTCGCGGTACGTCGCGTCCTCGGTGAACAGGTCGGCGAAGCGGGCCCAGTCGCCGGAGCCGGCGATCCGCTCGACCTCGTCCTGGTAGTCCCGGAAGGCGGTCTCGAGCTCGGCGTGGGAGAACTGGTTGCTGGCCATGCCTGGGACTGTAGGACGCCGGCGGGCGAAGTGGAACATGTTCTCGCCGAGGCGCTCGCCTGACACTTCCCTGACACGGCCCTGACACGGCCCGCGTAGGGTCGCGGGCGTGGCGCGGATCCTGGTCGCGGAGGACGACCCGAAGCAGGCGGAGCTGATCCGGCGGTACGCCGTCGCGGAGGGCCACGACGTCACCGTGGTCTCGGACGGCCGGGCCGCGGTCGACGAGGTCCGCCGGCGAGTGCCGGAGCTGCTCGTGCTCGACGTGATGATGCCGCGCCTGGACGGCCGCGACGTCTGCCGCATCCTGCGGGCAGCGCCCGAGACCGAGACGCTCCCGATCCTGATGCTGACGGCGCTCGCCGGCGAGGACGACCTCCTCGACGGACTGGACCTCGGCGCCGACGACTACCTCACCAAGCCGTACAGTCCGCGCGAGCTGATGGCCCGCTCCCGTTCTCTCCTGCGCCGCGGCCGGCAGGCGTCGCGCGGCGCGGCGCGGCCGCCGGTGGTGGCGGGCGAGCTGGTCGTCACGCCGGCCACCCACGAGGTGCGCTACCTCGGCGCGGTCGTCGAGTGCACGCCCGGCGAGTTCGCGCTGCTGGAGGTCCTGGTGGCCGAGCCCGGGAGGGTCTTCAGCCGCGAGCAGCTGCTGCGTGAGCTGCACGGTCCGCACGGCCCGGCCGACCACGTCACCCGGCGTACCGTCGACGTGCACGTGGCGAACCTGCGCAAGAAGCTCGAGCCCGCGCTGATCCGCACCGTGTACGGCGTCGGGTACTCCCTCGCCGTCCGGGCGTGACCCGTGGCCGACGTCCGGGTGCCGTGGCGCCGCAGCCTGCTGGTGCGGATCTTCGGCGTCGGAGCATTGATCGCCCTGGTCGCCATCGCCGCCGCCACCTGGGCGACCGTGCGCGCGACGACCGTCGCGGTGCGCGAGGAGCAGCAGGACTCGCTGCACACCGACGCCCGGATCTACGCCGCCCTCGTCGGCTACGCCGCGACGAACAGCCGGTGGTCCGGCGCGCGCGGCCTGGTCGAGCGGCTGGCCGGCGACGCCGGCCGGCAGGTGACGGTCACCGACCGGGCCGGGCGGGTGCTGGTCGACTCCGCGGGCGACCGCGGTCGCCGCTCGCTCCTGGACGCGCGGGCGACTCTCGACGCCCTCGACGTCGACCCGGTGCTGCTGGCGGGCACCCGAGTCGCCCCGACCCCGGCGCCGTCGGCCGTCACCGCGGCGCAGTGCGCCCCGGGGTCCGACTGCCGCTGGACGACGATCGAGCCGCCGGGAGTGGTCGACGCCCGCGTCGTACCTCTCGCGACCGCGTCGGACGGCTCGCCGGCCGAGGAGCTGACGGCCGAGCAGCAACCGCGGGGCTGGCAGGCGCTGCGTGACGAGGTCGACGCCTGTCTGGCCCGCGCCGGCCTGCCCCCCTCGACCGGCCTGACGGGGACCTTCGGGGTGGTGGTGCCCTACGAGCGCCGGCCCGGCGCGGTCGCCGGGTGCGCCGACCAGGCGCGCCGCAGCTGGTACGCCGGCCAGGTGGCCGCCCCGGCGCTGCTCTTCGTCAGTGGGGACGAGCGCTCGGCCGAGGTCTTCTGGGACTTCTCGCGCACCAGTCAGGTGCGGATCGCGCTCCTGGCGGGCGGGGTGCTGCTGGTGACCCTCGTGCTCTGCCTGATGCTGGCCGGCAGCGTCGTCCGGCCCCTGCGGAGGATGGCCGTCGCCGCCCGGAGCGCCGGCGCGGGAGATCTCGACGCCCGGGTGCCGTACCGCCACCGCGACGAGGTCGGCGAGGTGGCGCTGGCGTTCAACCAGATGGCCGAGCGCCGCCAGCAGTTGGAGGAGGCGCGCCGGCGCATGGTCGGCGACGTCTCCCACGAGCTGCGCACCCCGATCGCGAACGTGCGCGGCTGGCTGGAGGCCGCCGAGGACGGCCTCGTGGAGCCCGGCGACCGGTTGCTGTCCAGCCTGCATGAGGAGACGCTGCACCTGCAGCGGCTCGTCGACGACCTGCACGACCTCACCCTCGGCGACGCCGGCGAGCTGCGGCTGGAGCCGGTCGAGATCGAGGTCGACGTCTTCCTCGGCCAGGTCGCCGACTCCTTCCGCGGTGCGGCCGGGTCGGCCGGGGTCGAGGTCCGCGTCGACGCCGCGCCCGGTGCGGTGCTGTTCGCCGACCCGGTGCGCGTCCGCCAGGCCGTGGGCAACCTGGTCGCCAACGCCCTGCGGCACACCCCGGCCGGCGGCACCATCACCTTGCGCGGACGGCCGGGGACCGTCGAGGTGGCCGACACGGGCGCCGGCATCCCGGCTGCCGACCTGCCGCATGTCTTCGAGCGGTTCCGCCGGGCCGACGGCGCGCGCAGCAGGGCGACCGGCGGCAGCGGGCTGGGGCTGGCGATCGTGCGTCAGATCGCCGAGGCGCATGGCGGTACGGCGAGGATCGAGAGCACCGTCGGTACCGGCACGACCGTCCGGATCGACCTGCCCGGATCCTGACTCCGACCTGACAACTCCCTGACATCGGCACGACAGGGTCGGCACATGAGAAGGCTCCTCCTCGTCCTCGCGCTGGCCCTGGGCACGCTGGCCACCGTCCCCGCCCCCGCTCCGGCCGCTGCTCCCCAGCGGGATGCGCAGCGGCGCGTCCAGGTCTACGACTACGACCTCGGCGACGCGGCGTTCCGGGTCCCCGGCTTCAACGCGATCACGGCGAACGGGATGCCGGCCGAGCGCCTCGCGCCCCTCGAGCTGACCGGCCGGGTCTACGCGCCCGCCGGTGCCGCGGGGCAACGGCTGCCGCTGGCGGTGCTCGCCCACGGTCTGTTCTGGACCTGCGCGAACGACGCCACCGGCAAGCTGGCGCCGGTCTGGCCGTGCCGGGGTCGGATGACGAGCATCCGCAGCGACCGCGGCTACGACTACCTGGGCCGCACCCTCGCCGCGCGGGGCATGGTCGTGGTCTCGGTCGGCATGAACGGCGTCAACGCCGGGGAGATGGGCGAGGTCGGCGATCGAGCCCGCGGCCAGGTGGTCTACCAGCACCTGCGGATGTGGCGCCGACTCGTCAGGACCGGTGCCGGTCCGCTGGCGGGCGCGTTCACCGAGCGGGGCACCCGCCGACCGGCGAACCCGGACTTCCGCGGCGCCGTCGACCTCCGCAACGTGGGCCTGCTCGGCCACTCCCGCGGTGGGCGCGGGGTGATGTGGGCCGCAGCCGATGTCCAGCGCGACCGGGTGCCGCGCGGCGTACGCCTCCGTGCCGTGTTCGGGATGGCGGCCGCGGAGCCGCCGTTCCTGGACCGCCGGGCGCGCCGCCTCCGGGTCTCGAGGGTGCCGGTGATGACCTGGATCGGCGGCTGCGACGCCACGGGCGACGACTCCTACAACCGGCTGGCCCGTCGCGGCGACAATCCCGTCAACATCGCGATCACCGTCGCCGGTGCCAACCACAACAACCTCAACGAGCGCTGGGCCGCCGAGAGCGGGCGTCCCGGCGGCACGGACGACGCCACCCATCCCGACGGTCAGCCCGGCCGGTGCTACGCCGCCGACGGGTCGGGACTGCAGGAGACCCTCGGCTACCGCCCCGAGCAGCGGGTCGCGGCGACGTACGTCGGGGCGTTCTTCGCCCGCTACCTCCAAGGCGACCGGCGGTACGACGCCGTACTCACCGGGGAGCAGCAGCCGGTGAGCGACCTGGCCCGGGTCGACGTGCGCTGGTACCAGCCCCGCCAGGGCTGAGCGGCCGCCCGGCGGCTGGGGGTCCGGGGCGTCTGCTCCGGCCCGCTCCGGCCCGGGTTGGTCGCCCGCATGCTTGTCAGCCTCTTCCTGCGCTTGTCGGGGGTTGCAACGCCTGACAACGTCAGGGATCCCCGGTCAGCCGGGGATTCCGTCA
The DNA here is from genome assembly GCF_054782915.1 of Nocardioides hungaricus. Classification (NCBI taxonomy): domain Bacteria; kingdom Bacillati; phylum Actinomycetota; class Actinomycetes; order Propionibacteriales; family Nocardioidaceae; genus Nocardioides; species Nocardioides hungaricus. The sequence continues at coordinate 151,012 of NZ_BAAGRO010000020.1, forward strand.
CGGGCTGACCGGGGACCCCGCAGGCGGCCCAGCAGCCACTGCCGAGAGCCCCGCGGGACTGATCCGGCACCGGGTGAGCTCGCTCGGACGCCACCGGCAGCGCCGTGCCCATCTCGATGGCGGGCAAGTTGCGCCGACTCGCGTCCCCGAGCTGGGCAAGTCACGCCGAGTCGCGCGTGGCCGGGCGGCGGCCGGAGTGGATCGTGTGCATGACGTAGTCCTTCTCCGGCCCGGTCGCCCGCCACTCGACGGTCCACCGCTGGACGACCCTCCGCTCGACGGTCCCAGGATCGGCCGGGGTTGGGTCGTCGGCGGTGACCAGCCCGACGTAGGTGTCGGGGGAGCAGGGGTGGGTGACCCGCTCGCCGACCGCCCAGCGGTGGAAGGGCCGGCCGTCGGAGAACTCCACCGCCCACGAACCGTCCGGAGCCGGTACGGCGTACAGCGTCCGCGAGACCGGCACGGCATGCCCGTCCCAGCTCATCGTCCCCTCCTCGTCCCAGCGCACCCGGCCGTCCGGCTCCGGCGTCAGCGTCACCGTGCCGCGCACGTCCCGCCGCTCCCCGTTCCGGTGGTCGTCGACCACCCGCACCAGGTCCCAGGTGCCGAGCAGGTCGAGGGGGGTCATGCCCTGCAAGGTAGCCCGAGCCGCTGTGCGAGGGTGCTCCCGTGCCGCCCCGCAAGCGAGCCCCGCGTCCGCCGATGCCCGTCCCACCCGGTGCCCGGGAGGTGTTCACCGACGGCGCGTGCCGCGGCAACCCCGGTCCCGGCGGCTGGGCCTGGGCCCTCGACACGAGCGTGCACGACGCCGGTCACGAGCCGGCCACGACCAACCAGCGGATGGAGATCCGGGCCGCGCTCGAGGCGGTCCGACGGCTCGATGGCCCACTGCTGGTGGTGAGCGACTCGACGTACGTCGTCCACTGCTTCCGCGATGCCTGGTGGCGCGGCTGGCTGGACCGAGACTGGACCACCGCGGCGCGGAAGCCGGTCGCCAACCGCGACCTCTGGGAGCCGCTCGTGATGACCGTCGCCGAGCGCGGCGACGTCGCCTTCGCCTGGGTGAAGGGCCACTCCGGCCACGCGATGAACGACTTCGTCGACCGGCTCGCGGTCGCGGCGTCGCGGGCGAATCCCACGACACCCGCGTGACCTGCGAGGCCCAAGGTGCGGACGGGGCTAGCGTGACAGCCACCTGCCGACCGAGCCGAGGGGAAGCCGCGTGGTCCGACGGGTCCGTCTCGGACGCCGCCGCGAGGACGGCCGGCCTGCCTCCAGGTGGGCGGGGCCGCCGCCGCTGCTGCTGATCGTCACGGTCGCGGCGCTCGCGGTGGCGCCGTTCGTGGACCAGGACCCGGAGCCGCCGGCCCAGGTTGCCACGGCTTCGGCCTCGACCAGCCCGATGCCCAGCCCGATGCCCAGCCCGCCGACCATCCCGCCGACCATCCCGAGCACGCAGCAGCCGGCCCGCCTCGCCGCAGGTACGGCGGCCCGCGGCATCAAGCCGGTCCGGCTCAAGCCGGTGCGGGTCGGCGTCGCCAGCCTCAACATGTACCGCAAGCTCTCGGTCGCCCAGGCCCGCCAGGACGCGCTCGCGGTGACCGGCCGCCCGGCCATCGACATCGTGGGCTGGCAGGAGGCGCAGTCCTTCGGGCCCGCGCTCCGCGGCCTGCCCGGCTGGACCACGCAGACCTACGACTTCGGCGGCGGCCGCTCGGGTCTCGCGTTCTCCTGGCGCAGCGACGAGTTCCGGCTGGTCCGCGCCCGGCAGTACGTCGTGGCCGCCGGCGTCGGCCGCGACGTCGGTCGCTACCCGTTCGGCACCCGGCTGGTCGCCACCATCACCCTCGAGCACCGCGCGAGCGGCCGGCTCGTCACCGTCCTCAACACGCACCTGCCGCCGGCGATCGAGGATCTGGACCGTCCGGGCAGCTGGACCGGCACGGTCAACGCCGGCCGCGCCCGGAGCCAGCTGCGGAAGATCGCCTCACTCTGGGACGGCATCGACACGCGGTGGGTCGTCGGCGCGGGGGACTACAACTTCGACGCCCGCGCCGACGCGGGCAACCGGCCAGACGGGGGGCCGATCGACGCCCTGCGCGGCACCGCGGTCTCGTCCTACCAGGCCCTCGGCATCGACGTCGCGCCGACCTTCCCCCCGCACGGCCGCTGGATCGACTACGTCTGGGCCGACAAGCAGGGGTACGCCGACGGCCGGATCCGCTTCGCCGGCCAGTGGCTCGTGACCGGGCTGAACAGCGACCATCACGCGCTGGTCGCGCAGCTGGTCCTCTCCTGACGGGTCGTCCGCCTCTCGCGGGTCAATACGCCGCCTTCAGGCGGACGACCCGACCTCAGAGCAGCCCGCGCGCCTTGAGCGCGAGGTAGTGATCGGCCAGCGCCGGCGGCAGCCGCTCGGCGTCCGCGTCGAGCACGTCGACCCCGAGCGCGCGCAGCATCCCGGCGGTGTGCCGGCGCCGCCCGATCGCCTGTACGGCGGCGGCCGCGTCGTAGACCGCGTCCAGGTCGTCGTGGCCGGCGGCGAGCTCCTCGAGCGCGGGGTCGCGGACCGAGGCGAGCACGACCCGGTGGTGGCGGGTCAGCGTCGGCAGCACCGGCAGCAGCCCCTCCTCCACGGCGGCCGGCTCGAGCGGGGTGAGCAGCACGACCAGCGCGCGCTGCCGGCCGAGCCCGGTGACCGCGCCGGCGAGCTGGCCCCAGTCGGCCTCGGCGATGACCGGGTCGAGGTCGGCCATCGCGTCCTGGAGGCTCGCGGCCACGTCCCGCGCGCCCGCCGACCGCAGCCGGCTGCGCACCCGGCGGTCGCCGGCGAGGAAGTCGATCCGGTCGCCGGCCCGCGCCGCCAGCGCCGCGAGCAGCAGGGCGGCGTCCATCGCCGAGTCGAGCCGGGGTACGTCGCCGACCCGCCCGGCCGACGTACGCGACGTGTCGAGCACCAGCACGACGCGGCGGTCGCGCTCGGGCTGCCAGGTGCGCACCACGACCGACCGGTTGCGCGCGCTCGCGCGCCAGTCGATCGAGCGGACGTCGTCGCCGCGGACGTACTCGCGCAGCGAGTCGAACTCGGTCCCCTGCCCGCGCACGCGCACCGCCGCCCGGCCGTCGAGCTCGCGCAGCCGGGCCAGCCGGCTGGGCAGGTGCTTGCGGGACTCGAACGGCGGCAGCGACCGCACCACGCCCTCGACCGGCAGGGTGCGCTGCCGGGCCGCGAGGCCGAGCGGGCCGCGCAGCCGGACCGTCACGCCGAGGGCGCGCAGGTCGCCGCGGCGGCGGGGCAGCAGCGGCGTCCGCAGCACCGCCCGGTCGCCCGGGCCGAGCGCGAGCGGGTGCCGGTTGTCCGAGGCTCCGGCGGTGGGCTGCCAGGCATCGCGCAGCACTCCGCGCATCCGGCGCCGCCCGGGGTTGACCGCGACGAGCCGGGTCTCGGTCGGGTACCCGAGCGGCACCGTGCCGACGTCCGGCCGGGAGAGCGCCAGCACCGACGGCGACGGCGCGAGCAGCACGTCCGCCGCCACCAGCAGGCCGACGGCCAGCGCCCACAGCCACACCGTGCCCATCGACGGGCGCAGCACGACCGGCGCCACTCCCAGGAGGAGCAGCAGCGGGACCCGGCCGGTGATGGCCATCAGACCTCCATCAGCGCGGCACCGGCACCGATCCGAGCGCGGACGCGAGGACCTGGGCGACGTCGACGCCCTCGAGCTCGGCCTCGGGCCGCAGGCCGAGCCGGTGCACGAGCGTCGCGTGGGCGAGCGCCTTGACGTCGTCCGGCGTCACGAAGTCGCGGCCGGTCAGCCAGGCCCACGCCCGCGCCGAGCGCAGCAGCGCGGTGGCGCCGCGCGGGCTGACGCCGAGGCTGAGGGACGGCGACTCGCGGGTCGCCCGGGCGATGTCGACGATGTAGCCGGCGACCTCGGGCGAGACCTGCACCCGTCCGACGGCCGCGCGCCCGGCGGCGATGTCGTCCGCCCCGGCCACCGCCGTCACGCCGGCGTCCGCGATGTTGCGCGGGTCGAAGCCCTCGGCGTGCCGGCGCAGGATCTCCAGCTCGGCCGCGCGGTCCGGCACCGGCAGCACCACCTTGAGCAGGAACCGGTCGAGCTGCGCCTCGGGCAGCGGGTAGGTGCCCTCGTACTCCACCGGGTTCTGGGTCGCCGCCACCAGGAACGGCCGGGGCAGCGGCCGGGAGACGCCGTCGACCGAGACCTGGCCCTCCTCCATCGCCTCCAGCAGCGCCGACTGGGTCTTGGGCGGCGTCCGGTTGATCTCGTCGGCGAGCAGCAGGCTGGTGAAGATCGGGCCCTCGCGGAAGCTCAGCTCGCCGCGGCTGCCGTCGATCACCATCGACCCGGTGATGTCGCCGGGCATCAGGTCGGGGGTGAACTGCACCCGCCGGGTGTCCACCGACAGCGCCCCGGCGAGGGTGCGCACCAGCAGCGTCTTCGCGACACCCGGCACCCCCTCCATGAGCACATGCCCGCCGCAGAGCAGGGCGACCAGCAGCCCGGACACCGCGGCGTCCTGGCCGACGACGGCCTTCGCGACCTCGGTGCGTACGGCGGTCAGCCGCTCGCGCGCGTCTCCGGCTGGGATCTCGGTCATGGTCGGCGTACCTCTCTGTCGAGCTCGGCCAGGGCGTTGGCCAGGGCGTTGGCCAGGGCGATCAGGTCGTGGTCGGTGGTCGGTGGCGGGGCCGAGGGGCCGAGCAGCCGCTCGACCTCCTCGACCGGCCGGCCGGTGTGGCGGGCGAGGTCGCGCACCAGCGTGGCCGGGTCGGCGTGCGGTCCGAGCGCCAGCCGCTCCGCGGCCCGCCGCCGGGCGCCCGCACGGAGTGCCGCGGCCGCATGCGGCCGGTCGCCGGCCTTGCGGTAGAGCCGGCCGCGGCTGCGCGTGGTCTCGATGGCCTTGACGACGACCGGCAGCGGCTCGGTCGCGAGCGGCCCGAGCCGCCGGGCGCGCCACAGCAGCAGCCCGAGCGCCGCGAGGAGCCCGACCCAGAGCGCGGGCCGCAGCCAGTCCGGCAGCAGGGTCGCGAGGCTGACGCCGTCGCCGGCGCTCAGGTCGGCGAGGTCGGGGACGTACCAGACCAGCCGGTCGTCCTGGCCGAGCAGCCGCAGCGCGACCGCGGCGTTGTCCGCGCGCAGCACCTGGCCGTTGGAGAGCGCGTCACCGGCGCCGAGCAACACCAGCCCGGGCTCCGGCTCGGCCAGGAGCCCGCCGAAGCAGGCGCCGTCGACCGGGTACTCCAGGCCCTCGTCCGCGACCAGCTCGAGCCCGTCGTACGCCGAGCAGCCGGCCGCCCGGGGGTCCTCCAGCGAGACCCGGGCGGGCTCGGCGCGCACGCCCAGCGCCCGGGTCGTGCCCGGGCCCGGCTCGGCCAGCACCAGCGTCGCGCCGTCGGCGCTTTGGAGCAGCCGCCGGACCGTGCTTCGTCCGAGCTGGTCGGTCGAGGTCACCAGCACCGTCGTCCCGGCGTCCACGGAGGCGGCGTCGAGCGCGTCGGCGCTGCGCACCACGGTCACGTCGACGCCCTGGTCGGCGAGCACGCGGGCCACCGCCTGGGCGCCGTCCGGCGACGGGTTGTCAGGATCGAGCGGCGCGGCCCGGCGGGCGCGGCTGTCGGTGAGCGCGGCGATCGCCACGGCCACCAGCAGGGCGGCCACGACGAGGATCGTCGTGCGGTGCCGCCTCACGCCCGGACCCCCAGAGCGTCATCGAGCTCCAGCACGCCGACCGCCTGCTCGCGGGTGGCCGGCCGGTCGCCGTACCGCACCGCGTCGAAGAGCACCGCCGTCGCGTCCACCCGCCCGGCGGCCTCGGGGTACGCCGCGCCGAGCGCCGCCGCGACCTCGTGCGCGGTCGCCCCGGGCAGGTCGTCGAGCCGGCCGCGCTCGACCTGGCGCACGGCGAGTGCCCGGAAGCCCTCGACCACGGCCTCGGCGTGCCGCCCCTCCGCCAGCGCCCGCTCTGCACGCCGGCGCAGCTCGGCCGCGGTCACCACCTCGTGGATCCCCACCACGGCCCGGTCGCGGGAGGCACGCGCGGTGCCGCGGGCGCGCGAGAGCAGCCACGCGAGCGCGAGGGCCAGCAGGAGGAAGGCGACCATCGCGAGGAACGTCGAGAGCGGGGGAGCGCCGGTGGCGGCGTCGATGGCGCCGCTCACGAGCCGGTCGACCCAGTCGAAGACCTCCTCGACCAGGCTCCGGTCGCGGTACTCCGGGCGCACCAGCTCGCGCTGCAGGAGGCGACGCGCCTCGTCCGGGCCCGGGTCGAGCGACGAGATCACGAGGGCGTGATCCCGGCCCGGGCCATCAGCTCGACGTCGTACGCCTCCTTGCGCATCCGCTGGTCCAGGTACTGCAGGGACGTGACCGCCGCGCTGAACGGTGTCACGAACGCCGTCTGCACCACGGTGCCGAGCGCGGTCAGGACGACGGTGACCAGGGCGACGTACCGGCTGCCCTCCATCGCCGTCGGCACGATGGTGCTCGCGATCGAGAACGGCGCCGCGAGCACGCTGCCGGCGACGCCGGTCACCACCGCGGTGAGCAGCGCGATGCCGAAGGTGCGCCAGAACTGCCGGCGGGTGAGCCGGAAGCCGCGGCCGATCGCGGCGGTCACGCCGATCCGCTCGAGCATCAGCGCCGGGACCGGCAGGTAGTAGACGCGGATCCACCACCACGCCAGGAGGCAGAGGAACGCCGGCACCGTGATCAGCCCGAACAGCACGACCACCACGGTCGGTGCCACCAGCGCGACGGCCACCCAGAGCAGCGCGTAGAGGGCGCCGATCGCGGTGATCATCAGCCCCAGGAGCACGGCCAGCCAGATCAGCCGCCAGCGGGAGCCGCGGGTGGCGGCCCAGGCCTCGCCGAGCGAGAGCCGGCGGCCGATCGCCGCCGCGGACACGACGTGGGCGATCATCCCGGTCACCAGGATCAGGCCGAGACCCTGCAGGACGACGCCGAAGAGCAGCGACACCGCGGTGCCCAGGCCGGCGACCGTCTCGGCGTCCGACAGGTCGCCGGTGCCGTCGGCCGAGAGATCGACCAGCAGCGTCAGCAGCGCGGTCAGCAGGACCGGGATGCCCATCGAGACCGCGGCCACCAGGACCGCGGAGCCGACGGTGGCCTTCGGGTTGAACCGGATGATCCGGAACGCGCCGTCGTAGATGTCACCGAGGTTCAGCGGTCGCAGCGCGATCGCGCCGGGCTTGTGGGCGGCGCCCAGCATCCCCGGGGGCAGCATCCCCGGGGGCGGTGCCCAGGCCTGCTGCGGCGGCGGGGGCGGCGGCGTCCACCCGGGCGGGGGCGGCCCGCCGGGCGGCGTACTGCCCGGCGGTGGGTAGGACTGGTCCCCCGGCACGGGGATCATCCTGTCAGAGGACCCTCGGGGAGGTCAGTGCCGCGACAGGTGGCTCGGCAGCACGCACGCGGTGTCCAGCCCGAGCACCCGGTTCAGCCGGCCGAAGGCCAGCCACGATCCCAGGCACATGGAGAGCTCGACGATCTCCCGGTCGGTGTAGTGGGCCTTCATCCGGGTCCAGAACCCGTCCTCGAGGCCGTGGTGGTCGAGCGCGTACCGCTCGGCGTACTCCGCGGCCAGCCGGGTGCGGTCGTCGAAGTCCCGCGTCGTGCGCCAGGCCAGCACCGCGTCGGCGAAGGTGCCCTCGACCCGCACCCCGTCGCGCTCGGCGCGCCAGTCCTGGCAGAACAGGCAGCCGTTGATCTGCGCGATCCGCAGCCGGGCCGCCTCGAACTCGCGCAGCCCGAGGGTCGTGTGCTCGTAGACGCTCATCGAGAACCTCGACGCCGCGACGCCGATGTGCGGGACCAGGTCGCCCCAGACGTGCATGATGGGGTCCACGTCCTCGGGCAGATCGATGATCATGGGGCACGATAGCCCGATTTCTGGAACGCGTTCTAGGGACGTCGACCGGATTTGGCCCGTACGCGGATCTCTGCCAAGATGGTCCGGTTGCTTCGGCGGGTTGCCGGGGTGCGACCCACATCTTGACTCCTGAATCGCGTCTCCTGATGGCCTCATCAGCATGGATTCAGTGGTCCGGCGTGCGGCCGCACCGAACCTGGAGACCCGATTCGCCCGACCTGTGAACGACCGAGTCGGGTGCCACCGACACCGGCGAGATTCCCAGCGGTCTCGTGTTGTGCCCACCAGCGCGACACGCCCGACCGCGGGGGTCGGAGCCGGGAGCGGGGCGGAAGTGACGGGGACCGACTCAAGCCGGAGGACGTCCCGGACAACGCACGCGGTACCGAACCAGTGAGGACGAGAGAGACCTATGGCGGGACAGAAGATCCGCATCAGGCTCAAGGCCTATGACCACGAGGTGATCGACACCTCGGCGCGCAAGATCGTGGACACGGTCACCCGCACGGGTGCCAAGGTCGCCGGCCCGGTGCCGCTGCCGACCGAGAAGAACGTGTACTGCGTCATCCGCTCGCCCCACAAGTACAAGGACTCCCGCGAGCACTTCGAGATGCGCACGCACAAGCGCCTCATCGACATCATCGACCCCACGCCGAAGACCGTCGACTCGCTGATGCGCCTCGACCTGCCCGCCGGCGTCGACATCGAGATCAAGCTCTGAGGTTCACGAGATGACTTTCGAACGCAACGTCAAGGGCCTGGTGGGCGCCAAGCTCGGCATGACCCAGGTCTGGGACGAGAACAACCGCGTCGTCCCCGTGACCGTGATCGCCGCGGGCACCAACGTCGTGACCCAGGTCCGCACGCCCGAGACCGACGGCTACAACGCCGTCCAGGTCGGCTTCGGCGAGATCGACGGCCGCAAGGTGACCAAGCCGCAGGCCGGCCACTTCGGCAAGGCGGGGACCACGCCGCGCCGCCACGTGGTCGAGATCCGCACCGCGCTGGCCAGCGAGTACGTCGTGGGCCAGGAGCTGCCCGTCGACACCTTCGCCGCCGGCGAGGACATCGACGTCACCGGCACCAGCAAGGGCAAGGGCTTCGCCGGCACCATGAAGCGTCACGGCTTCGCCGGCGTGTCCGCCTCGCACGGTGCCCACCGCAACCACCGCAAGCCGGGCTCGATCGGCGCCTGCGCCACCCCGGGCCGCGTGTTCAAGGGCGTCCGCATGGCCGGCCGGATGGGCAGCGACACCGTCACGACCCAGAACGTCACCGTGCACGCGGTCGACACCGAGAGGGGCCTGATCCTCCTCAAGGGCGCCGTCCCCGGCCCCAAGGGCGGTCTCGTGGTTCTCCGCTCGGCCGCCAAGAACTCCCTCACCGCCGGCAAGGAGGCCTGAGCATGCCCAACTCTGACAACACGGCCACCGAGAAGACGGCCACCGAGAAGCCGGCCGCGAAGAAGACCACCGCGAAGAAGACCACCGCGCCGAAGAAGGCCAAGGTCGACCTGCCCGCGGCGATCTTCGACGTCGAGCTCAACGTGCCCCTGATCCACCAGGTCGTCGTGGCCCAGCGGGCCGCCGCGCGCCAGGGCACGCACGCCACCAAGACCCGCGGCGAGGTCCGCGGCGGCGGCCGCAAGCCGTACAAGCAGAAGGGCACCGGCCGCGCCCGCCAGGGCTCGACCCGCGCTCCGCAGTTCGTCGGCGGTGGCATCGTCCACGGCCCGCAGCCGCGCAAGTACGACCAGCGCACCCCCAAGAAGATGAAGGCCGCCGCCCTGCGCAGTGCCCTGTCCGACCGGGCGCGCAACGACCGCATCCACGTCGTGGACTCGCTCATCAGCGCCGACACCCCGTCGACCAAGGCGGCCCTGGCGGCCCTGGCGACCGTGTCGGAGCGGGGCAACTTCCTCGTGGTGCTCGAGCGGACCGACACCGTCACCTGGCTGTCGCTGCGCAACGCCCCCGAGGTGCACATCGTGGCGGTCGACCAGCTCAACACCTACGACGTGCTGGCCTGCGACGACGTCGTGTTCACCCAGGGCGCGTACGACGCCCTCGTGGGCGCCAACACCGCCACCGAGGAGGGTGCCAAGTGAGCACGCTGCACAAGGACCACCGCGACATCCTGCTCGCGCCGGTCGTGTCCGAGAAGAGCTACGGCCTCCTCGACGCGAACAAGTACACCTTCCTGGTGCACCCGGGCGCGAACAAGACCGAGATCAAGATCGCGGTCGAGAAGGTGTTCAACGTCAAGGTCACGGCCGTCAACACCATCAACCGCCCCGGCAAGACGCGTCGTACCCGCTACGGCATCGGCAAGCGCAAGGACACCAAGCGCGCCATCGTCAGCCTGGCGGAGGGTGACCGCATCGACATCTTCGGAGGCCCGGTCTCCTGACCGGCGCGGACTAGAGGACTGAAGAGACATGGCTATCCGCAAGTACAAGCCGACTACCCCGGGCCGTCGCGGCTCGTCGGTCGCCGACTTCGTCGAGATCACCCGGACCACCCCGGAGAAGTCGCTGACGCGTCCGCTGCCCAAGAAGGGCGGCCGCAACAACCAGGGCCGGATCACCACCCGGCACCAGGGCGGCGGCCACAAGCGGGCGTACCGGATCATCGACTTCCGCCGCTACGACAAGGACGGCGTGCCGGCCAAGGTCGCGCACATCGAGTACGACCCGAACCGCACCGCGCGCATCGCGCTCCTGCACTACGCCGACGGCGAGAAGCGCTACATCATCGCGCCGAAGGACCTGACGCAGGGCACCCGGGTCGAGTCGGGCCCGAACGCCGACATCAAGCCGGGCAACAACCTGCCGCTGCGCAACATCCCGGTCGGCACCACCATCCACTGCGTGGAGCTGCGTCCGGGTGGCGGCGCGAAGATCGCCCGCTCCGCCGGCAACAGCGCCCAGCTGGTCGCCCGCGAGGGCAGCCGCGCCACGCTGCGCATGCCCTCGGGCGAGATGCGCTTCGTCGACGTCCGCTGCCGCGCCACCGTCGGCGAGGTCGGCAACGCCGAGCAGTCGAACATCAACTGGGGCAAGGCCGGCCGGATGCGGTGGAAGGGCAGGCGCCCGACCGTCCGCGGTGTCGTCATGAACCCGGTCGACCACCCGCACGGCGGTGGTGAGGGCAAGACCTCCGGTGGTCGCCACCCGGTCTCGCCGTGGGGCAAGCCCGAGGGCCGCACGCGCAAGCGCAAGGCCTCCGACTCCCAGATCATCCGCCGTCGCAAGTCCGGCAAGGGTAGGAAGTAGCTGACATGCCTCGCAGCCTGAAGAAGGGCCCCTTCGTCGACGACCACCTGCAGAAGAAGGTGGACGCCGAGAACGAGAAGGGCACGCACAACGTCATCAAGACCTGGTCGCGCCGGTCGATGATCGTGCCGGACATGATCGGCCACACGATCGCCGTGCACGACGGCCGCAAGCACGTCCCGGTCTTCGTGACCGACGCGATGGTCGGTCACAAGCTCGGGGAGTTCGCTCCCACCCGCACTTACCGCGGGCACGTCAAGGAAGACCGGAAGGGGCGGCGCCGATGAGCACCACCGACCGCCAGCGCGTCAGCGCGCGCCGCGAGTCGCTGCTCGGCGACCAGCCGGGCGCGTTCGCCAGCGCCCGCTTCACGCGGATCACCCCGATGAAGGCGCGCCGGGTCGTCGACCTGGTCCGCGGCCTGCCCGTCGACGACGCCCTGTCGCTGCTGCAGTTCGCGCCGCAGGCCGCTTCGGAGACCGTCTACAAGGTGCTGGAGAGCGCCATCGCCAACGCCGAGACCACCGAGGGTCTCGACCGCGGCGACCTGGTCGTCTCCGTCGCCCAGGTCGACGAGGGTCCGACCATGAAGCGCTGGCGTCCGCGGGCCCAGGGCCGCGCGACCCGCATCAACAAGCGCACCAGCCACATCACGCTGGCCGTGCAGCCGGCCGACGTGGCGAAGTCGAAGAAGGGCGGAAAGTAACTCATGGGTCAGAAGATCAACCCGAACGGCTTCCGCCTGGGCATCTCGACCGACCACAAGAGCCGGTGGTATGCCGACAAGCTCTACAAGTCCTACGTCGGCGAGGACGTCGCCATCCGCAAGCTGCTCTCCAAGGGCATGGAGCGGGCCGGCATCGCCAAGGTCGAGATCGAGCGGACCCGCGACCGCGTCCGGGTGGACATCCACACCGCGCGTCCGGGCATCGTCATCGGCCGCCGTGGCGCCGAGGCCGACCGCATCCGCGGCGAGCTCGAGAAGCTCACCGGCAAGCAGGTCCAGCTGAACATCCTCGAGGTCAAGGCCCCCGAGATCGACGCGCAGCTGGTCGCCCAGGGCGTGGCCGAGCAGCTGTCGGGCCGCGTGCAGTTCCGGCGGGCGATGCGCAAGGCGATGCAGACCTCGATGCGCTCGGGTGCCAAGGGCATCCGGATCCAGTGCTCCGGCCGCCTCAACGGCGCCGAGATGTCGCGCACCGAGTTCTACCGCGAGGGCCGCGTGCCGCTGCACACCCTCCGCGCCGACATCGACTACGGCTTCTACGAGGCCCGCACGACCTTCGGCCGCATCGGCGTGAAGGTCTGGATCTACAAGGGCGAGGTCGCCGGCACCCGTGCCGAGCGCCAGGCCCAGGCCGCCGCCCGCGCCGGCGTTCCCGGTCGCGGTGGCCGCCCGCAGCGTGGCGGCGACCGCCCGAGCCGTGGCTCGCGCGGCGACCGCCCGTCGCGTGCGGACCGTGGCACCGAGGCCCCCGCCGCCGAGGCTCCGGCCGAGGCCGGCGCCCCGCCCCCCGCCGACACTGCACCGAAGGAGGGCTGAGCGACATGCTGATGCCCCGTCGTGTCAAGCACCGCAAGCAGCACCACCCGAAGCGGACCGGTGCGGCCAAGGGCGGCACCCGTCTCGCCTTCGGCGACTTCGGCATCCAGGCGATCGAGGGTCACTACGTGACCAACCGCCAGATCGAGTCGGCCCGTATCGCGATGACCCGTCACATCAAGCGTGGCGGCAAGGTCTGGATCAACATCTACCCGGACCGCCCGCTGACCAAGAAGCCGGCCGAGACCCGGATGGGCTCCGGCAAGGGCTCGCCCGAGTGGTGGGTCGCCAACGTGAAGCCCGGCCGGGTCATGTTCGAACTCTCCGGCGTGGATGAGGGAACCGCTCGCGAGGCCATGCGCCGCGCGATGCACAAGCTCCCGATGAAGTGCCGCTTCGTCTCCCGTGAGGCAGGTGAATTCTGATGGCCGCCACCAAGGCACACGAGCTCGACGACCTGAACGCCGTCGACCTGGAGGCCCGCCTCCGCGAGGCCAAGGAGGAGCTGTTCAACCTCCGCTTCCAGGCGGCCACCGGCCAGCTGGAGAGCCACGGCCGTCTGCGCACGGTCAAGAAGGACATCGCCCGGATCTACACCGTGGTGCGCGAGCGCGAGCTCGGCATCCGGACCGCGCCGGGCTCGACTGATGAGGACGAGAAGTGAGCCCCACCTCCGAGAGCGCCGCCACCGAGCGCAACCGCCGCAAGGTCCGCGAGGGCCTGGTCGTCAGCGACAAGATGGACAAGACCGTGGTCGTGTCCGTCGAGGACCGGGTCAAGCACGCCCTGTACGGCAAGGTCATGCGCCGCACGAGCAGGCTCAAGGCGCACGACGAGCAGAACGAGTGCGGCATCGGCGACCGGGTCCTCCTCATGGAGACCCGTCCGCTGTCGGCCACCAAGCGCTGGCGCGTCGTCGAGATCCTCGAGCGAGCCAAGTAGTCCCCCCGGCGGAGCCGGAAAGTCAACTCAGGGTTCGGCCAGGCTCGCTCACCGCTCAGGCAGCGAGAACCGGCACGACATAGGAGAAATCAATGATTCAGCAGGAGTCGCGGCTCAAGGTCGCCGACAACACCGGTGCGAAGGAGATCCTCTGCATCCGTGTTCTCGGTGGCTCGGGTCGCCGCTACGCCGGCATCGGCGACGTCATCGTCGCCACCGTCAAGGACGCGATCCCCGGTGGCAACGTGAAGAAGGGCGACGTCGTCAAGGCCGTCGTCGTGCGCACCGTCAAGGAGCGCCGCCGTCCCGACGGTTCCTACATCCGCTTCGACGAGAACGCCGCCGTGATCCTCAAGGCCGACGGCGAGCCGCGGGGCACCCGCATCTTCGGCCCCGTGGGCCGCGAGCTGCGCGAGAAGAAGTTCATGAAGATCATCTCGCTCGCACCGGAGGTGCTCTGAGGCATGGGCAAGAGCAGCGTGAACATCAAGAAGGGCGACACCGTCAAGGTGATCGCCGGCAAGGACAAGGGTGCCGAGGGCAAGGTCATCCGGGTGCTCCGCGAGGAGCAGCGGGTGATCGTCGAGGGCGTCAACCGGGTCAAGCGGCACACCAAGGTCGTCAACCAGGGCGGCCGCGCCGGCAAGACCGGCGGCATCATCACCGCCGAGGCCCCGATCCACGTGTCCAACGTGATGCTCGTCGAGGGCGACGGCGTGACCCGCATCGGCTTCCGGCGGGACCAGGTCACCAAGCGGCGTCCCGACGGCTCGACGTACGAGGCGGAGCGCTCCGTGCGCGTCTCCCGCAAGACCGGCAAGGAAATCTGATGACCCAGACCACCACCTCCGCCGCGGTCGCCCCGCGTCTGAAGACCCGCTACCGGGAGGAGATCCTCCCGGCGCTGCGGTCGGAGTTCGACATCGCGAACGTCATGCAGGTGCCCGGCCTGACCAAGATCGTGGTCAACATGGGCGTCGGCGAGGCGGCTCGCGACTCGAAGCTGATCGAGGGTGCGGTCAGGGACCTCACCGCGATCACCGGCCAGAGGCCGCTCGTGACCAAGGCCCGCAAGTCGATCGCGCAGTTCAAGCTGCGCGAGGGCATGCCGATCGGCGCGCACGCCACGCTGCGCGGCGACCGGATGTGGGAGTTCCTGGACCGCCTGCTGTCGCTCGCGCTGCCGCGCATCCGCGACTTCCGCGGCCTCAACCCGAACCAGTTCGACGGCCGGGGCAACTACACCTTCGGCCTCACCGAGCAGGTCATGTTCCACGAGATCGACCAGGACCGGATCGACCGCTCGCGGGGCATGGACATCACGATCGTCACCACCGCCACCAACGACGAGCAGGGTCGCGCGCTGCTCAAGCAGCTCGGATTTCCGTTCAAGGAGGGCAACTGACATGGCGAAGACCGCTCTGAAGGTGAAGGCCGCTCGCAAGCCGAAGTTCGCGGTGCGCGGCTACACCCGCTGCCAGCGCTGCGGCCGGCCCAAGGCCGTCTACCGCAAGTTCGGCCTGTGCCGCATCTGCCTGCGGGAGATGGCGCACCGGGGCGAGCTGCCCGGTATCACCAAGTCCTCCTGGTAATCACCTCACACACGTTGCAGGTCGCCAGTGCCCGAGTGCGCGGCGAAACCACGACGAGAAAGAACCCATCATGACGATGACCGACCCGATCGCAGACATGCTGACCCGTCTGCGCAACGCCAACCAGGCGTACCACGACGCGGTGTCCATGCCGTACAGCAAGCTGAAGCAGGGCGTCGCGGAGATCCTCCAGCAGGAGGGCTACATCACCTCGTTCGAGGTGAAGGACCCGGCCGAGGGCGAGGTGGGCAAGACGCTCACCATCACGCTCAAGTACGGCCGGAACCGGGAGCGCTCCATCGCGGGCGTCCGCCGGATCAGCAAGCCGGGCCTCCGGGTGTACGCCAAGCACACGGGTCTGCCGAAGGTGCTGGGCGGCCTCGGCGTCGCGATCATCTCGACGAGCCAGGGCCTGCTGACCGACCGCCAGGCCAACCAGAAGGGCGTGGGTGGGGAAGTCCTCGCCTACGTCTGGTGACCTCGAGATCTGCGAAGGAGTAGAAGAGCATGTCGCGCATTGGCAAGCTTCCGATCGCGGTCCCGTCTGGCGTGGACGTCGCGATCGACGGCGCGGTGGTGACCGTCAAGGGCCCCAAGGGCACCCTGTCCCACACCGTCGCGTCCCCGATCACGGTCGAGAGGGCCGACAACGTCCTGGACGTCAAGCGGCCCGACGACGAGCGGGCGAGCAAGGCCCTCCACGGCCTGACCCGCACCCTGGTCAACAACATGGTCGTCGGCGTGACCGAGGGCTACGAGAAGAAGCTCGAGATCGTGGGCGTCGGCTACCGCGTCCTGTCCAAGGGCCCGACCCAGCTGGAGTTCCAGCTCGGATACTCGCACTCGATCACGTTCAACGCCCCTGAGGGCATCACGTTCTCGGTCGAGGGCCCGACCAAGCTCGGCGTCCAGGGCATCGACAAGCAGCTCGTCGGCGAGGTTGCCGCCAACATCCGCAAGCTGCGCAAGCCTGAGCCGTACAAGGGCAAGGGCGTTCGCTACGCGGGTGAGCACATCCGCCGCAAGGTCGGAAAGGCTGGTAAGTGACCATGGCGATCTCGCTGTCGCACAACAAGCACACCGCCGCGCGCGTCAAGTCGCGCCTGCGTCGCCAGGTCCGCGGTCGCAAGAAGATCTCGGGCACTCGCGAGCGGCCGCGGCTCGTCGTGACCAAGTCGTCGAAGCACATCACCGTCCAGGTCGTCGACGACTTGGTGGGCAAGACCATCGTGTCGGCGTCCACCATGGAGGCGGACCTGCGCGGCTTCGACGGCGACAAGACCGCCAAGGCGAAGAAGGTCGGCGAGCTCGTCGCCGAGCGCGCCAAGTCGGCCGGTGTCGAGGGCGTGGTCTTCGACCGCGCCGGCAACAAGTACCACGGCCGCATCGCGGCCCTGGCCGACGGCGCCCGTTCGGGCGGCCTGAGCTTCTGATCGCACGGACCAGCAGAGAGAAGAGGAAAGTCTCATGAGCGGAGCCCAGCGCGGACAGCGCGGTGGCGAGCGCCGTGGCCGCGACGACCGTCGCGGCCAGGGTGCTGAGAAGACCGCCTACATCGAGCGCGTCGTTGCGATCAACCGTGTCGCCAAGGTCGTGAAGGGCGGTCGTCGCTTCAGCTTCACCGCCCTCGTGGTCGTCGGCGACGGCGACGGTCTCGTCGGCGTCGGCTACGGGAAGGCGAAGGAGGTGCCGGCCGCGATCGCCAAGGGCGTCGAGGAGGCCAAGAAGCACTTCTTCAAGGTTCCCCGCATCCAGGGCACCATCCCGCACCCGGTGCAGGGCGAGAAGGCGGCCGGTGTCGTCCTCCTGCGTCCGGCCGCTCCCGGTACCGGCGTCATCGCCGGTGGCCCGGTGCGTGCGGTCCTGGAGTGCGCCGGCATCCACGACGTGCTGAGCAAGTCGCTCGGCTCGTCGAACCAGATCAACATCGTCCACGCGACCGTCGAGGCGCTCCGGATGCTCGAGCAGCCCGAGGCCGTGGCCGCCCGGCGCGGCCTGCCCGTCGAGGAGGTCGCCCCGGCGGCCCTGCTCAGGGCTCGCGCCGAGGTCCCCGCGGGCGTCTCGCAGGAGGTGTCCTCCTGATGGCACAGCTCAAGGTCCGGCAGGACCGGGGCCTCGTGGGCCTCAAGAGGAACCAGCGCGAGACGCTGCGCACGCTCGGTCTCAAGCGGATCGGCGACGTGGTCGTCAAGGAGGACCGCCCGGAGATCCGCGGCATGGTCCAGACCGTCCGTCACCTCGTGACGGTCGAGGAGGTCGACTGACATGACGCTCAAGCTCCACCACCTGCGCCCGGCCCCCGGCGCCAAGACCGCGAAGACCCGGGTGGGTCGCGGTGAGGGCTCCAAGGGCAAGACCGCGGGCCGCGGCACCAAGGGCACCAAGGCCCGCTACCAGGTCCCGGCCGCCTTCGAGGGCGGCCAGATGCCGATCCACATGCGGCTGCCGAAGCTCAAGGGCTTCAAGAACCCGTTCAAGGTCGAGTTCCAGGTCGTGAACGTGGACCGCCTGGGCGAGCTCTTCCCCGACGGCGGCGCCGTGACGGTCGACGATCTGGTCGCCAAGGGCGCCGTCCGCGACGGCCACCCGGTCAAGGTCCTCGGCCAGGGCAAGCTGTCGGTGGCCGTCCAGGTGAGCGCGAACGCGTTCTCCGGCTCGGCCAAGGAGAAGATCGAGGCGGCCGGCGGCACCGTCACCACGGTGTGAGCCGGAATGATCCCGTGCTCCGGGCGCGGTGGTCCTGTCGCCGTACAGGACCACCGCGCCCGACGCGCATTCAGGGGTTGACCTGGTGACTGTTAGGCTTCCCCGGGTCCTTGCGATCGACTCGCAGGGGCTGTTTCACGCTTGGAGAAAGAGGATCCCGTGCTGAGCGCGTTCGCGAACGCTTTCCGGACCCCGGACCTGCGGCGCAAGCTGCTGTTCGTCCTGTTGATCATCGCGATCTTCCGGCTCGGATCCCAGATCCCGACCCCCGGCGTGAACGTCGCGAACGTGCAGACGTGTGTCGCCATCGCCTCGGGCGGCGAGAACGCCAGCCTCTACAGCCTGGTCAACATGTTCTCCGGCGGTGCGCTGCTCCAGCTCACCATCTTCGCGCTCGGCATCATGCCCTACATCACCGCGAGCATCATCCTGCAGCTGCTCGTGGTCGTGATCCCGCGGCTGGAGGCCCTCAAGAAGGAGGGCCAGTCCGGCCAGACCAAGATCACCCAGTACACCCGCTACCTGACGCTGGGCCTCGCGGTCCTCCAGGCCACGGGAATCGTCGCGCTGGCCCGCTCGGGCGAGCTTCTCCAGGGCTGCAACGAGGACCTGCTGGTCGACAACGGCACGGCGACGTTCCTCGTCATGGTCGTCACCATGACCGCCGGCACGGCGGTGATCATGTGGCTCGGCGAGCTGATCACCGAGCGCGGCGTCGGCAACGGCATGTCGCTGATGATCTTCACCCAGGTGATCGCGGGCTTCCCGTCCTCGCTGTGGGCCGTCCAGAACACCAAGGGCTGGTGGACGTTCGGCATCGTCCTGGTCATCGGCTTCGTCATCATCGGCGCGGTCATCTTCGTGGAGCAGGCGCAGCGCCGGATCCCCGTGCAGTACGCCCGCCGGATGGTCGGCCGCAAGATGTTCGGCGGCAGCTCCACCTACATCCCGCTCAAGGTGAACCAGGCCGGCGTCATCCCGGTCATCTTCGCCTCGTCGCTGCTCTACCTGCCCGCCATGCTCGCGTCGTTCAACCGGAACTCGGAATCCAGATGGGTCCGGTGGATCAACGACTACATGGTCCAGGGCTCGCACCCGCTCTACATGATCACGTTCTTCCTGCTGATCGTGTTCTTCACCTACTTCTACGTCTCGATCACCTTCAATCCCCAAGAGGTGGCCGACAACATGAAGAAGTACGGCGGCTTCATCCCCGGGATCCGGGCGGGCAAGCCGACCGAGGAGTACCTCTCCTACGTCCTGTCTCGCATCACGCTGCCCGGAGCCCTGTACCTCGGCCTGGTCGCCCTGATCCCGCTCATCGCGTTCGTGATGGTGGGTGCCAACCAGAACTTCCCGTTCGGTGGCACGAGCATCCTGATCATGGTCGGTGTCGCCCTCGACACGGTGAAGCAGATCGAGAGCCAGCTCCAGCAGCGCAACTACGAAGGGTTCCTGCGGTAATCCGATGCGTCTGATCATCATGGGCCCGCCCGGGGCGGGCAAGGGCACCCAGGCCAAGTTCATCGCCGAGCACTTCAAGATCCCGGCGATCTCCACCGGCGACATCTTCCGGGCCAACGTCTCCCAGGGCACCGAGCTCGGCCTTCAGGCCAAGCGCTACATGGACGCCGGCGAGTACGTCCCCGACGAGGTCACCAACCTGATGGTCCGCAACCGGATCGACGAGGAGGACGCCGTCAACGGGTTCCTCCTCGACGGCTACCCGCGCACCCTCGCCCAGGTCGAGGAGCTCGACGGGATGATCCGCTTCACCGGGCACCAGCTCGACGCGGTCGTCTGCCTGACCGTCGACCAGGACGAGATCGTGCACCGGCTGCTCCAGCGTGCCCAGGTCGAGGGTCGCGCGGACGACACCGAGGAGGTCATCCGCCGCCGGCAGGAGGTCTACCTCGAGCAGACCGAGCCGCTGATCTCGGTCTACCAGGAGCGCGGCATCGTCGTCGAGATCGACGGCATGGGCGACGTCCACGACGTCACCGAGCGCGTCTTCCAAGCGCTCGACATCATCCCCGAGAGCTGATGGGCCTGCTCGACCGCGGCGTCGAGATCAAGACGCCGGACCAGCTCGACGCGATGCGCCGGGCCGGCCTGGTGGTCGGCGCGACGCTGGAGCTGCTGCGCGGCGCCGTACGCGCCGGCATCTCCACGGCCGAGCTGGACGCGATCGCGGAGGACAGCATCCGCTCCGCCGGCGCGACCCCGTCGTTCCAGGGCTATCACGGCTTCCCGGCCTCGATCTGCGCCTCGGTCAACGACGAGGTCGTGCACGGCATCCCGGGCGACCGGGTGCTGGCCGACGGCGACGTGATCTCGATCGACTGCGGGGCCATCGCCCCGGACGACTCCGGGCGCGGCTGGCACGGCGACGCGGCGATCACGGTCGCGGTCGGGGAGGTGTCGGAGCAGGTCGCCGAGCTGATGCGGGTCACCGAGCAGGCGATGTGGCGCGGCATCGCCGCCGCCCACCTCGGCGGCCGGGTCACCGACATCTCCGCCGCGATCGAGCGCTATGTCCGCGGCCAGGGCCGCTACGGGATCGTCGAGGACTACACCGGCCACGGGATCGGCTCCGCGATGCACCAGCCGCCGAACGTGCCGAACCACGGCCGCCCCGGCAAGGGCCCCAAGCTGGTCGAGGGCCTCGCCCTCGCGGTCGAGCCGATGATCACCCTCGGCAGCAAGGAGACCTCGGTCCTCGACGACGACTGGACCGTCGTCACCGACGACGGCGGCTGGGCCGCGCACTTCGAGCACACCTTCACGCTGACGCCGACCGGCACGTGGGTACTGACCGCCCCGGACGGCGGCGAGGAGGCGCTGTCCGCGCTGGGTGTGAAGTTCGGCGGGCGACCCGCCGTGTGACAGGATGGGCCGCGCAGTGGGGAGTATCCCTTCGCTGCGGGTTCGTCAGCACGAGCGGCCTCGCTCCGGATCCGTGGATCGCCCGTACGGCGGTGGGAGAGACCTCTGACGGTCTCTCGTCCCCTCGATGCAGGAGTTGTCCCCTTGGAGATCTCGACCCTGGAATGGGCGATCACGATCGGCGTCACCTGCGCGGTGCTGCTCTTCGACGTGATCGTCATCGCCCGGAACCCCCACGAGCCGTCGTTCCGCGAATGCGCGATCGCGCTGTCGATCTACATCGGCGCCGCGGTGCTGTTCGGCGGCTGGATCTGGTTCATCCACGGCTCCGACCTCGGCGTGCAGTTCTACACCGGCTGGCTGACGGAGTACTCGCTCTCGATCGACAACCTGTTCGTCTTCATCATCTTGATGGCCGCCTTGAAGGTGCCCCGCGAGTACCAGCAGGAGGCCCTCATGGTGGGCATCGTCCTGGCGCTGGTCTTCCGCGGCATCTTCATCGCGCTCGGCTACCAGCTGATCTCCAACTTCAGCTGGGTCTTCTACCTCTTCGGCGCCTTCCTGGTCTACACGGCGGTGACGCTGGTCAGGAGCTACCGCTCCCACCAGGACGAGCACCCCGAGGACAACCGCGTCGTCACCTTCGCGCGCAGGCACCTCAACGTCGGCGAGGAGTGGCACGGGCTCAAGCTGTGGTACCGCAAGAACGGCGTCCGCCTCGTCTCGCCGATGCTGATCGTCATCATCGCGCTCGGCACCACCGACCTGCTGTTCGCGCTCGACTCGATCCCGGCGATCTTCGGCATCACCCAGGAGCCGTACCTGGTCTTCACCGCCAACGTGTTCGCGCTGATGGGCCTGCGCCAGCTCTACTTCCTCCTCGGCGGCCTGCTCAAGCGCCTGGTCTACCTCTCGCTCGGCCTGGCCTTCATCCTCGCGTTCATCGGCGTCAAGCTCTTCTTGGTGGCGTTGCACGAGAACGAGATCCCGTTCATCAACGGCGGCGAGCCGATCAGCGCTCCCGAGATCCCGTCGCTGCTCAGCCTGGGGGTCATCCTGGCCACGCTGGCCGTCACCGCGGTCGCGAGCCTGCTCGCGTCGCGGCGGATGTCGGAGACCGAGATCGAGGAGCGCACCAGCGCGATGAAGTCGCCCGACGAGCGCACACCGGAATAGCGCCCCGCCCGCGCCGGTTCCTCCGAGGTGAGTCCCGCCCTCTCCGTCCTCGACCTGGTCCCGGTCCGCAGCGACCAGGCCACGGCCGACGCGGTCGCGGCCACGCTCTCGCTCGCCCGGGTCGCCGACCGGCTCGGCTACACCCGCTACTGGCTGGCCGAGCACCACAACATGCCGGCGGTCGCCGCGACCAACCCGCCGGTGCTGATCGGGCTGGTGGCGGGCGCGACCGAGCGGATCCGGGTCGGGTCGGGCGGCGTGATGCTGCCCAACCACGCGCCGCTGGTCGTCGCCGAGCAGTTCGCGCTGCTCGAGGCGGCGTTCCCGGGCCGGATCGACCTCGGCATCGGCCGGGCGCCGGGCAGCGACCCGGTGACGTCGTACGCGCTGCGGCACGGGGCCGGCGGGGTGAGCGACGAGG
Source organism: Nocardioides hungaricus (assembly GCF_054782915.1). Lineage (NCBI taxonomy): Bacteria > Bacillati > Actinomycetota > Actinomycetes > Propionibacteriales > Nocardioidaceae > Nocardioides > Nocardioides hungaricus. The sequence goes on from NZ_BAAGRO010000020.1 coordinate 173,463, forward strand.
CGGTCACCCGCTTCCCCGAGTACGTCGACAACGTGCTCGCGATGATGGCGCCGGCCGGCGTGGGGCTGAACGTGCAGGGCCGCACCTACCCGCTCCGGGCCACGCCCGGCGCGACCTCGGTGCCGGCCATCTGGCTGCTCGGGTCCTCGGACTACTCCGCCCGGCTCGCCGCCGAGAAGGGGCTGCCCTACGTCTTCGCCCATCACTTCTCGGGCAGCGGGACCGCGGAGGCGCTGGCGCTCTACCGGGAGCACTTCCGGCCCTCGCCGGAGCTGTCCGAGCCGCGGACCTTCCTGACCGTGAACGCGGTCGTCGCCGAGACCGAGGAGGAGGCGGCCCGGCTGGCGTGGCCTCAGCTGCTCGCGATGCTCGCGCTGCGCACCGGCCAGGAGCTGCTGCCCCAGCGGCTGGTCGAGGAGGCCGAGAAGGTCGAGCTGCCGCAGCCGCACCTGGACCTGGTGGAGGCGATGGCCCAGCGGTGGGTCATCGGGGCTCCGGAGCGCTCCCGGGCCCGGCTCGAGGAGCTCGCGGCGACGTACGGCGTCGACGAGGTGATGGTCCACCCGGTCGCCGGGGCGTACGCCGGCACCGAGCCGGCCGGCAGCCCGGCGCGCGAGCGCACGCTGGAGCTGCTGGCCGGCTGAGTTGGGGTCAGGAGTAGAGGTCGTCGACCGTCCGGGTGACGGCACCCGAGGTGTCGAGGAACTCGACGGTGATCCCGCTCTTGCGGAACGTCGCCGAGGCGTCCTCGAGGTAGTCCCACGGGCGGGGGTCGGTGCCCGGCAGTGTGACCGCGAAGGCGCCGGTGCTCGGGTCGACCGGCAGGGTGAGGTCGACCTTCTGACCCGTCGCGCTGAATTGTCCCCTGACCCGGACGGCGGACGTCCCGTCGTCGGCGTCGCCGAAGAGGACCGGGTAGTAGGTCGACTCGTCCGCGGCCTGCGCCCAGGCGATCTGGACGCGGTTCAGGTCGAATCCGCTGGGGCCAGAGTCGCTGCACGAGGTGCCGCCGGAGCCCATCGCCCGACCGTCCCACTGGTCGATGTACGCCGTGCACCACATCCTCTCGGAGACGCCCTGCCACGCGGCGAACCGGCTGCCGTCCGGCAGCGTCAGGTCGACGATCTGGGTGAGATCGGGCACCTGCTCGGGTGGGACGCCGAGATCGCGACCGGCGTCCGCGACGTTCGAGGAGAAGAGCGCGGGCACCCCTCCGGCCGCGTAGGCGACCCCCGTGACCCCGACGCTCGCCATCGCGGCGGCGGCGATGCCCGCCCGCCACGGGCGGCGTACCCGCCGACGGCGACCCGACGTCGCGCGGGCCAGCACGTCTCCGCGGAGGCGGTCGGTCTCGGCGCGCAGCCGGCCCTCGTCCGGGGCGGTCTCGCGCAGCAGCTCGTCGATGTTCATGATCGGTTCCTCTCGGGCAGGCGGATCTCGGGTGTGGGGTCGGTGAGCAGGGCGGCGGTGAGACGGGCCCGGGCCCGCATCAGCCGGGCGCGGAAGGCCCGGGCGGTGCAGCCCGCCACGGCCGCCGCCGCGGTGTGGTCGAGGCCGTCCCACGCGGTGAGCAGCAGCGCCTCACGCTCCCGCTCCGAGAGGGTCGCCAGCGCATCGAGCACGGTCTGTCGCCGTACGGCGACCTCCTCGGCCGCGGGCACCTCGTGGCGCGCGAGCTCGGCGGCCAGCCGGGCCAGGTCGACGTGCCTGCGGGCGGTGCGACGCCGTCCGGCCACCACGTTGCGCGCGGTGACGATCAGCCAGCCGATGGCGGGGTCCGGAACGACGTCGATGCGACGCCAGGCGACCGCGAACGTCTCGGCCACCACGTCGTCGGCGTCGTCCGGGCCGCAGTGGCGCGCGGCGTACGCGTAGACTCGCGGCGCGCAGGCGTCGTAGATCGCCGCCAGCCGGTCCCGGGCCTCGGTCTCCCTCATGTCCAGTAGTGCCTCCACGGGGCCGCGCTGCCACACGGCGGCCTGATTCGTGTTTTCGCGCCGGCTCCGACTAGACTGGCGTGTCGGCCCAACGTGGGTCTGCTTCGTGGTGCCTCGCGGCTGCCCGGATCACCCGTTCGAACCACTCTTTCGAGGGGCTCGTGCGCGTGCCCGGGATGAGGTCCACGAGCGGCTGCACGAGGTCCACCGCCCACTCCGCATCACCGGGAGGGGCGGAGGTTCCCGGGCCACGGTAGACAACCGATCGACAGATTGTGGAGGACATGCCGAAGAAAGAAGGCGTGATCGAGATCGAGGGCACCGTCGTGGAGGCCCTCCCGAATGCGATGTTCCGCGTGGAGCTGAGCAACGGGCACAAGGTTCTCGCCCACATCAGCGGCAAGATGCGGCAGCACTACATCCGGATCCTCCCGGAGGACCGCGTGGTGGTGGAGCTCTCGCCGTACGACCTCACCCGGGGTCGGATCGTCTACCGCTACAAGTAACCGCAGCCGAACCGGAAAGGGCTCGACAGTGAAGGTCAAGCCGAGCGTCAAGCCGATCTGTGACAAGTGCAAGGTGATCCGTCGCCACGGCCGCGTCATGGTGATCTGCGAGAACCCGCGCCACAAGCAGCGTCAGGGTTGAGCAGTAGCACCGCACAACTGAACAACCACAACGTGATCGCTCAGCCCGTCGTACGGCGGCGCGAAACACCTCCGGAGCAGACGGCCGGAGCCCGGGACCCCAGTGAATTCTGGGGCGAGGCCGGGACGCGACACGACCGAAACCGCTGCGGACAACCGTAAGGACTCTGTCCTTCTGAAAGGGCCAACATGGCACGCCTCGTTGGTGTCGACCTCCCGCGCGACAAGCGCATCGAGGTCGCTCTCACCTACATCTACGGCATCGGCCGTACCCGCGCCCAGCAGCTCCTCGCCGCGACCGGGGTCAACCCGGACCTCCGCGTGCACCAGCTGGGTGACGAAGAGCTGGTCAAGCTCCGCGATGAGATCGAAGCCAACTTCAAGATCGAGGGCGACCTCCGTCGCGAGGTCCAGGCCGACATCCGCCGCAAGATCGAGATCGGCAGCTACCAGGGTCGCCGTCACCGCCAGGGCCTCCCGGTCCGCGGTCAGCGCACCAAGACCAACGCCCGGACCCGCAAGGGCCCGAAGCGCACGGTTGCCGGCAAGAAGAAGGCCAAGTGATCTGACGCCTCCGGCGTCTCACCGACCACCACAGACCAGCTACCTCCAGGAGTTACTGCATGCCTCCCAAGAGCCGCACCGCGGCCGGCGCCAAGAAGGTGCGTCGCAAGGAGAAGAAGAACGTCGCGATGGGCGAGGCCCACATCAAGAGCACGTTCAACAACACCATCGTCACGATCACCGACCCGACCGGTGCGGTGATCTCGTGGGCGTCCGCCGGCACGGTCGGCTTCAAGGGCTCCCGCAAGTCCACCCCGTTCGCCGCGCAGATGGCCGCCGAGGCCGCCGGTCGCCGGGCGATGGAGCACGGCATGAAGAAGATCGACGTCTTCGTCAAGGGCCCGGGCTCGGGCCGCGAGACGGCGATCCGGTCCCTGGGTGCGATCGGCCTCGAGGTCGGCACCATCCAAGACGTCACGCCCACGCCCCACAACGGCTGCCGCCCGCCCAAGCGCCGCCGCGTCTGACGCGCACCCGAGAACAGGAGACTTGGAGTAAAGATGGCCCGCTACACCGGCCCCATGACCAAGAAGTCGCGCCGTCTCGGCGTCGACCTCGTCGGCGGCGACGCTGCGTTCGAGCGTCGCCCGTACCCGCCCGGCCAGCACGGCCGCGGCCGGATCAAGGAGAGCGAGTACCTCCTCCAGCTTCGGGAGAAGCAGAAGGCCCGCTTCACCTACGGCGTGCTCGAGAAGCAGTTCCACAACTACTACACCGAGGCCTCGCGTCGCTCCGGCAAGACCGGCGACAACCTGCTCCAGCTGCTGGAGTGCCGCCTCGACAACGTGGTGTACCGCGCCGGCTTCGCCCGGACCCGCCGCCACGCCCGCCAGCTCGTCGGGCATGGTCACTTCAAGGTGAACGGCAAGAAGGTCGACATCCCGTCGTACCAGGTCGCCGCCCACGACGTGATCGACGTGCGCGAGAAGTCGCTCGAGATGACGCCGTTCATCGTGGCTCGCGAGACCCACGGCGAGCGTGTCGTCCCGGCCTGGCTCGAGGCGATCCCGTCGCGGATGCGCATCCTCGTGCACCAGCTCCCGGTCCGCGCGCAGATCGACCTGCCGGTCCAGGAGCAGCTCATCGTCGAGTACTACTCGAAGAAGTGACCCGGGTGCCTCGCCTGCGGGCGGGGCGCCACCACCCACCTTCCGTCGCCAGCACATTCGGGCCCGTCAAATAGCGGGTGGGCCCGGAAAGGAAAGAACAAGTGCTCATCGCACAGCGCCCCACCCTGTCGGAAGAGACCGTCGACGAGTTCCGCTCGCGGTTCGTGATCGAGCCCCTGGAGCCCGGCTTCGGCTACACCCTGGGCAACTCGCTCCGTCGTACGCTGCTCAGCTCGATCCCCGGTGCCTCCATCACCAGCATCAAGGTCGACAACGTCCTGCACGAGTTCTCGACCCTCGAGGGCGTCAAGGAGGACGTCACCGAGGTCATCCTCAACCTCAAGGGCCTGGTCGTCTCCTCGGAGCACGACGAGCCGGTCACCATGTACCTGCGCAAGTCGGGCGCCGGTGACGTCACCGCCGCGGACATCGCGCCGCCGGCCGGCGTCGAGGTGCACAACCCCGACCTGAAGATCGCCACCCTGTCCGACAAGGGCAAGCTGGAGATGGAGCTCGTCGTCGAGCGCGGCCGCGGCTACGTCTCGTCGGTGCTCAACAAGGGCCAGGACAACGAGATCGGCCGGATCCCGGTCGACTCGATCTACAGTCCGGTCCTCAAGGTGACCTACAAGGTCGAGGCCACCCGCGTCGAGCAGCGCACCGACTTCGACAAGCTCGTCATCGACGTCGAGACCAAGCCGTCGATCCGTCCCCGCGACGCGATCGCCTCGGCCGGCAAGACCCTGGTCGAGCTGTTCGGCCTGGCCCGTGAGCTCAACGTCGAGGCCGAGGGCATCGACATCGGCCCCTCGCCCGTCGACGAGCAGCTCGCGGCGGACCTCGCCCTCCCGGTCGAGGACCTGCAGCTCACCGTCCGCTCCTACAACTGCCTCAAGCGCGAGGGCATCCACACCGTGGGTGAGCTGATCAGCCGCTCGGAGCAGGACCTGCTCGACATCCGCAACTTCGGCGCCAAGTCGATCGACGAGGTCAAGGCCAAGCTGGTCGAGATGGGCCTGTCCCTCAAGGACAGCGCGCCCGGCTTCGACCCGCACGCCGCGCTCGCGGCGTACGGCGATGACGACGACGACGCGTTCGTCGAGGACGAGCAGTACTGAGTCATCTGGAACTACAGACATCTACTCCGGTACCTGACACGGCCGGAGAGAAAAGAGACAAGCAATGCCCAAGCCCACCAAGGGTCCCCGCCTCGGCGGCAGCCCGTCCCACCAGCGCCTGATCCTGTCGAACCTGGCCACCCAGCTGTTCGAGCACGGCCGGATCACGACGACCGAGGCGAAGGCGCGCGCGCTGCGGCCGCACGCCGAGAAGCTGATCACCAAGGCCAAGAAGGCGCACCTCGGCGAGAACAGCCTGCACAACCGGCGCGAGGTCCTCAAGACCATCCGCGACAAGTCGGTCGTGCACACGCTGTTCACGGAGATCGCGCCGACCTTCGCCGAGCGTCCGGGTGGCTACACCCGGATCACCAAGATCGGCCCCCGCAAGGGCGACAACGCCCCCATGGCGGTCATCGAGCTCGTGACCGAGGCCTACCAGCCGTCGGCCCCGAAGGCCGCGAAGGCTGCCCCGGCCGCCGCCCCGGCTCCGGTCGAGGAGGCTCCGGTCGAGGAGTCCGCCGACGAGACCACGGCGTCCACCGTCGCCGAGGACGCCCTCGTCGAGGACACCGTGGCAGAGGAGGCCGCTGCCGAGGAGGTTGCGGAGGCCGAGCCTGAGGAGAGCACCGAGGAGGACGAGAAGGCCTGAGCCCGCTCGCCGTACTCACCGCCGGCCCGTCAGAGCGCTGCTCTGGCGGGCCGGTCTCATTCCCGCGTTGAGTTGGGCCTCGTTTGCGGGTGACTTGGGCAGAAGTCTCGACTCAACGGTGACTCCTGCCCAACTCAACGGTGACTTCTGCCCAACTCAACGTGCGGTCACCAGGCGCGGTCGACGAGGTGGAGCGCCTCGGGGAGGGTGAGGCCCCGGCGACGGGCGAGGGCGGCGTACGCCGTGGCGGCATCGCGGGCCTCGGTGGTGTCGGTGGCCGAGGCGACGAAGGTGCCGCGGCGGCCCTCGGTGGCGATGACGCCGTCGGTCTCGAGGGCGCGGTAGGCCTTGGCGACGGTGTTGACCGCGAGGTGGAGCTCCGCGGCGAGGGCGCGGACGGTGGGCAGCCTCGTGCCGGCCGGGAGCTCGCCGGACGCCGCGCGCGAGGCGATCTGGACGCGCAGCTGCTCGTACGGTGCGACGTCCGACCCGGCGTCGAGGGGGAAGACCTCCATGCGGGCATGGTAGGGAGTCCTCATGGACAGCGTGCTCGTGGTGGGGGAGTCGCTGGTCGACGTCGTGCATGCGGCCGACGGCACGACCACGGAGTACGCCGGCGGCAGCGCCGCCAACGTCGCGGTGGCGCTGAGCCGGCTCGGCCGGCCGGTGCGGTTCGCGACGGCGTGGGGCGACGACGCGCGCGGCCGGGTGCTGGCCGACCACCTGGCGCGGGCCGGGGTCGAGCTGGCGAGCGACCCGCTGGTGCTCGAGCGGACCGCGACGGCGGCGGCGACCATCGGCGCGGACGGGGCGGCGTCCTACGAGTTCGACCTCGACTGGCGGATCGCCGAGGTGTCGCCGGGGGCGCCGGTGGCGGTGCACGTGTGCTCGATCGGCGCGGTGCTCGAGCCCGGCGCCGGCCAGGTGCTGGAGCTGCTCGCCGGGCTCCGCGGGACGGCGACGCTCAGCTACGACGTCAACGCCCGGCCGGCGATCACCGGCACCGGTCCCGACCTGGTCGAGCGGGTGGAGCGGATGGCCGCCGTGGCCGACCTCGTGAAGGCGTCCGACGAGGACCTGGCCGCGCTCTACCCGGCCCGCGACACCGAGTCCGCCGCGCGCCGCCTGCTCGGGCTCGGCCCGTCGGCGGTCGTGGTGACCCGGGGCGGTGCCGGCGCCACCTGGGTAGGCGCGGACCGTACGGTCGCGGTCGCCTCCCTGCCGGTCGAGGTCGCCGACACCATCGGCGCCGGCGACACCTTCGGCGCCGCCCTCATCGACGCGATCTGGGGCCGTCCCCTCGACGGGCTCACCACCGGCGAGATCGAGGAGGTTCTCGCCCACGCGGCCCGCGCTGCGGCCGTCACGGTCTCGCGGCCGGGCGCGGACCCGCCGTACTGCAGCGAGCTGTAGGTCAGGCCGGCTCCGGCGCCAGCCAGGCGTGCACGAGGGGTACGACGGACGCGCCCTCGCCGCTCGCCGAGGCGACCCGCTTCATCGAGCCCGCGCGGACGTCGCCGGCGCAGAAGATGCCGGGGACCGTGGTGGCGAGCTCGGCCGGCGGCAGCCCGTCGACCCAGTGCTCGCGCGGGACGTCGCGGCCGGTGAGCACGAACCCGCGCGGGTCGCGGGCGATGCCCGGCGGGATCCAGTCGCAGCGCGGCTCGGCGCCGAGCAGCAGGAAGAGACCGTACGCCGGCACGCGGTCGCGCGCGCCGGTGCGCACGTCCTCCAGCGACAGCCACTCCAGGCGGCCGTCGCCGCCGCCGTCGACGACCGTGCAGCAGGTGCGCACCGAGATCCGGCTGTTGTACGCGATCTCGCCGACGAGGTAGGCCGACATGGTCTCCTCGAGCGCCGGCCGGCGCACCAGGATGGTGACCGAGCGGGCGAACCGCGCGAGGTGCATGGCGGCCTGGCCGGCCGAGTTGCCGCCGCCGACCACGTACACGTCCTGGCCCTCCATCTCGCGGGCGGCGGTCATCGCGGCGCCGTAGAAGACGCCGCTGCCGACCAGCTCCTCGACCGGGTCGACGCGGAGCTTGCGGTAGGCGACGCCGCTCGCGATGACGACCGAGCGCGCCCGCACCTCGCCGGAGTCGGTGCAAAGGACATGGGGCGCACCGTCGTACCCGGGCCGGAGGTCGTCGACGACCTGGCCGGTGTAGAACCTGGCCCCGAAGCGCAGCGCCTGGTTGCGGGCGCGCTGGGCCAGCCGCATGCCGGAGACGCCGCGCGGGAAGCCGAGGTAGTTGCGGATCATCGAGCTGGTGCCGGCCTGGCCGCCGATCGCCTCGGCCTCGAGGATCACGGTGGAGAGGCCCTCCGAGGCGGCGTACACCGCCGCCGCGAGGCCGGCCGGGCCGCCGCCCACGACGGCCAGGTCGACGACGTGGTCGAGGTCGAGTTCTGTCGGGGCGCCGTAGAGCGCGATCGCCACGTCGCGCACCGACCGGGCGTGCACGACCGGACGGTCGAGCGCGTAGACGAGGGGGTACGCCGACTCGCCGTCCCACCGGTCCAGGACGTACCGGCCGCCGTCGGAGTCGGGCGCGTAGACGCGGCTCGGCATGCCCATCCGGTCGAGGAAGTCGCGGATCGCAAGCGTGAGCCCGTCGCGCACCGGCGAGACGATCTTGACCGAGACGACCTCGGGGTCGGGGACGGTCGAGCCCCAGTCGGAGAGCAGGTCGGTGATCGCGTTGTGGAACTCCTCGTCGCGCACCCCGCGCGGCATCAGCAGGAACGCGTCGTACTTGCCGGTCGCCATGCCGGAGCGGAGCCCGGGGGCGTCGGCGAGGAAGCGGTCCCAGTGCGCGGCGATCACCCGGCGCGCGGTGGGGACCTTCTCGCGCAGCTTGTGGAAGGCATGGAGGACGGTGTCGGCGTCGGGGACGACCGACTCGGAGACGTACATCGCGACAGTGCCGCCGCCGGCGATGACGTCGTGGGTCGCCGCGAGGGCCTCCTGGCAGGAGCGCGCGAGGCGCACGTCGTACTCGCGCTCGTAGCGGGCGAACGCGTCGCGCAGCTCGTCGGGGTGCTCCGCCCCGATCAGCACGATGGCGGGGGTGCTCACGACCTCAGCCTAGGCCGGGCGCTCCACTAGGCTCGCTCCTCGTGCGGATCCGGCTCGACCTCGCCTACGACGGCAGCGGCTTCCACGGCTGGGCCGCCCAGCCGGGGTTGCGGACCGTGCAGGGCGAGCTGACACTCGCGCTGGCGACCGTGCTCCGGGTGCCGTCGGTCGACGTCGTGTGCGCCGGTCGCACCGACGCGGGCGTGCACGCCCGGGGCCAGGTCGTGCACCTCGACGTCGAGGACCCGCCCGAGCCGGAGCTGCTGGCGCGCCGCGCCAACGGCGTACTGGCTCCCGACGCGCGGATCCACCGGGCGACCGCGGTGCCGGCGGCGTTCGACGCCCGGTTCGGTGCGCTGTGGCGCCGCTACGCCTACCGGATCGCGGACCGGCCCTCGCTCGTGGACCCTTTGACCCGCTCGCACGTGCTCGCCTGGCCGCGGCCGCTGGACGAGGCCGCGATGAACGCGGCCTCGCTGCTGCTGGTGGGCCGGCACGACTTCGCGTCGTTCTGCAGGCAGCGCGCGGGCGCGACCACGATCCGCACGCTGGAGGAGCTGTCCTGGTCGCGCGAGGGGTCCGGCGTGCTGGTGGGGACGGTCCGAGCCGACGCGTTCTGCCACAGCATGGTGCGCTCGCTGGTCGGCTGCCTGATCGCGATCGGCGAGGGCCGCAGGCCGGTCGACTGGGCCGGCGAGATCCTCGCGGCCGCGGTACGCGACCCGGCGGTCGCGGTCGTGCACGCGCACGGGCTCACGCTCGAGGAGGTCGCCTACCCGCCCGACGACGAGCTCGCGGCGCGGGCTGCGCAGACCAGGGCGAGGCGGGTGGCCGATGGCTGAGGACCACTACTTCTCGGCCGACCCGTCGGTGCCGTTCAGGCGCGAGCCCTTCGCCTGCGAGGTCTGGGGCCGCTCGCTGTCCCTCGTGAGCGGCGCCGGCGTCTTCAGCCGCGGCCACCTCGACCACGCGACGGCGGTGCTGCTCCGCGAGACCGATCCGCCCGCGCCGGGGCGGATCCTCGACCTCGGCTGCGGGTACGGCGTGATCGGGCTCGCCGTCGCCGCGGCCGTGCCCGGGGCGACGGTCACCGGCGTCGACGTGAACGAGCGCGCCGTACTGCTCGCCGACGAGAACGCCGCCGCGCTGGGTGTGACCGACCGGTTCAGGGCGACCACGCCGGGCGGCGTACCGGCGGACGCGGAGTTCGACGAGATCTGGTCGAACCCGCCGATCCGGATCGGCAAGGCGGCCCTGCACGAGCTCCTGCTGCGCTGGCTGCCCCACCTCGCCCCCGGCGGCCGTGCGGTCATGGTGGTCGGCAAGAACCTCGGCGCCGACTCGCTCCAGCGCTGGCTCACCGAGCAGGGCTGGCCGACCGAGCGACTCGCCAGCGCCAAGGGCTTCCGGGTGCTCGAGACCCGCCGGGGCGGCTGATCTGTCGTCGAGACACCTGAAATGGCCCTCAGATCGACGATTTCGGGGCCAATTCAGGTGTCTCGACGGTCTTGGCCCGAGGCGAGCTCGGCCTTGGCCAGGGAGTTCTTGTGCACCTCGTCGGGGCCGTCGGCGAAGCGCAGGGTGCGGATGCCGGCGTACGCCGCCGCGAGGGGGAAGTCCTGGGAGAGCCCGCCGGCGCCATGCACCTGGATCGCCTTGTCCAGGATCCACTGCACGGTCTGCGGGGTGGCGATCTTGATCGCCTGGATCTCGGTGTGCGCGCCGCGGTTGCCGACGGTGTCCATCAGCCACGCGGTCTTGAGCACCAGCAGCCGCAGCTGCTCGATGCGGACGCGGGACTCGGCGATCCAGTCGCGGACGACGCCCTGCGCGGCGATCGGGCGCCCGAAAGCGACCCGGCCGGACGCGCGCCGGCACATCAGGTCGATCGCCGCCTCGGCGACGCCGATCGAGCGCATGCAGTGGTGGATGCGCCCAGGACCCAGGCGGGCCTGGGCGATCGCGAATCCCGCGCCCTCCTCGCCGATCAGGTTCGCGGCGGGCACGCGCACGTCCTCGAAGGTCAGCTCGGCGTGGCCGCCGTGCTCGTGGTCGTCGTACCCGAAGACCTCCATGCCGCGTACGACGGTCAGGCCGGGTGTGTCGCGCGGCACCAGGATCATCGACTGCTGCCGGTGCCGCGCGGCGTCGGGGTCGGTCTTGCCCATCACGATGAGGATCTCGCAGTTCGGGTTCATCGCACCGGTGATCCACCACTTGCGGCCGTTGAGGACGTACTCGTCGCCGTCGCGCTCGATCCGCGTCGCGATGTTGGTGGCGTCCGACGACGCGACGTCCGGCTCGGTCATCGCGAACGCCGAGCGGATCTCGCCGGCGAGCAGCGGCCTCAGCCAGCGCTCCCTCTGCTCGGGCGTGCCGAACAGCGAGAGCACCTCCATGTTGCCGGTGTCGGGCGCCGCGCAGTTCAGCGCCGGCGGCGCGAGGTGCATCGAGCGGCCGGTGATCTCGGCGAGCGGCGCGTACTCGAGGTTGGACAGGCCGGGGGAGTCGGCGTGCTCCCGGGGCAGGAAGGCGTTCCAGAGCCCGAGGTCGCGGGCCTCCAGCTGGAGCTGCCTGAGCGCCGGCACGGTCGACCACTCCCAGCGGTCACCCTGCTGGGCCAACTGCTCGTGGAAGAGCGGCTCGGACGGCACGATCCGCTCCGCCAGGAAGCTCTCGAGGGTGTCGATCCGCTGCTGGGTGCGGGCGTCGTGGGCGAAGTCCATGTCATTCCTTCCCGAGGGCCTCGAGCCCTGCGGCGATCAGTGGGTCGAAGCCGGCGCCGATCCGGTCGAAGCCCTCGCCGACCGTGGCGCCCTGCAGGAAGCGGTAGTGGATCCCCTCGAGGATCACCGCGAGCTTGAAGTAGGCGAGCCCGAGGTGGAACCCCATCCCGGAGCTGAGGTCCCCGAGGTCGCGACCGCGCGCGGCGGCGTACGTCGCCAGGTGCTCCTCGACCGACGGGTAGCCCGGCGCCTGCGCGACGTCGGACACGAGCCCGCCCGGTGCCAGCGACGAGAGCTGGTCGTAGACCAGCAGCAGCGCCAGGTCGGTGCGTACGTCGCCCAGCGTGGCCATCTCCCAGTCCACGACCGCCCGGACGTGGTCGTCGTCGCCCGTGAGCAGGTTGTCGAGGCGGTAGTCGCCGTGCACGATCCCGGTCCAGGCATCGTCGTCGGCCGGCACCCGCGCGGTCAGCCGCCGGTGCAGCTCGTCGGCGGCCGGCCGGTCGGCGGTCTTCGAGCCCTCGAGCTGCCGGCCCCAGCGGCGTACCTGCCGCTCCAGGAAGCCGGCCGGGCGGCCGAGCTCCGCGAGCCCGACCGCCGCCGGGTCGACACAGTGCAGCCGCGCGAGCACCTCGACCATCTCGCGCGCGATCGCCGCGGTGCGCTCCTCGCCGAGCGCCGCGAGCTGGCCCGAGGAGCGGTACGCCGTGCCGAGCACGCGCTCCATCACGTAGAACGGCGCCCCGATCACGTCGGGGTCGGCGCAGTGCGCGTAGGTCTGCGGCACCGGCACGTCGGTCGGGGCGAGCGCCGACATCGCGGTGTACTCCCGGCCCATGTCGTGCGCGGTCGCCTGCACATGGCCGAGCGGCGGGCGCCGCACGATCCACCACGAGTCTCCGTCGGTGACCTGGTAGGTGAGGTTGGACCGGCCGCCCGCGATCACCTGCGCGGACAGCTCGCCGGCGATCTCGCCGGGCCGCTCGCCGTCGTACCAGCGGCGGAACGCGGCCAGGTCGAGCCCCGGGGTGTCGCTCATGCGAGTCCTCCTGCCTCGTCGACCTTCCGCTGGAGCCGGCGCATGCCGGCCAGCCACGTCTCGGTGTCGCTCGCCCGGGCGGCGTAGTAGCCCGCGACCTCGGGGTGGGGGAGGACCAGGAAGCGGCCCTCCTCGATCGCCGCGAACGCCGCGTCCGCGACCTGCTCCGGCTCGAGCGCGGAGTCGCGGGAGAGCAGTGCCTGCAGGGGCCCGGCGTCCTCGAGCATCCGCGTCCGCACGCCCTGCGGGCAGATCGCGTGGACGTCGATGCCGCGCGCGCCGTAGGTCACCGAGAGCCACTCGGCGAAGCCGACGGCGGCGTGCTTCGTCACGGAGTACGGCGCGCTGCCGATCATCGTCAGCAGGCCGGCCGCGGACGCGGTGACGACGAACCGGCCGCCGCCGCCGTCCGCCAGCCACCGCGGCACGAGTGCGCGGGCGGCTCGGACGTGGGCCATCACGTTGACGCCGACGATCCGGTCCCAGACGTCGTCGGGGGTCTGCAGGCTGTCCGGTCCGCCGGCGCCGTCGATGCCGGCGTTCGCGAAGAACACGTCGACCCGGCCGAGCGTCTCGGCCGCGGCCTCGATGAGCGACTCCGGCGCGGTGACGTCGCCGGAGATCGCGGTGCCGCCGATCTCCCCGGCCACGGCCTCCGCGCTGTCGGCGTCCAGGTCGTTGACCACGACCCGCGCACCGTCGGCCGCCGCCCGCGACGCGAGCGCGCGGCCGATGCCGCGGCCGGCGCCGGTGACGACGACGCCCTTGCCGGACAGTCCCTGCACGTGCGCCTCCTTCTGACGGACTAAGCGCCTGCCTACCATGCGCATGGTGGGCGCTGGTGGGTATCGACCCACACCCCCGGCCGGGGTCAGCCTCCGGGTGGAGCGGACCGGGGTGCAGCCCGGTCGCGGCTGCTCTCCCACATCTGGCAGCCGGCGAGTACGGCGGCGGCCAGCACCGCGCCGGCGATGATGTCGATGACGTAGTGCTCGCCGTAGTAGACGAGCGCGGTGGACATCAGCAGCGGATAGAGCAGGAGCAGCCAGCGCCAGGACGACCGCAGCCGCTGGATCGCGTAGCCGGCGATCAGGAAGGTGATCCCGGCGTGCAGCGACGGCATCGCCGCGACCGGGTTGCCGACGCCCTGGAGGATCAGGTCGATCCGGTCCAGGCCGAGGTCGCGCCAGCCGCGGCTGGTCAGCCGGGCCACGTCGCCGTCCAGCCACCCCTCCTCCGAGGCCATCCACGGCGGCGCCATCGGGTAGAGGATGTAGACCGCGAGCGCGCCGAAGTTGATCGCCAGGTAGCGCCGCATCCAGCGGATCCACTCGGCCCGCTTGCGCACCCACAGCACCGCCGCGATGGTCAGGCCGGTGACGAAGTGGGTCGCGTAGACGGTCGTGAACAGCACGTCGTACCAGCGCGGCTCGCTCTCCTTCAGGCACGGCGAGCCGCACCAGGCCTCCTGGAGCCGCTCGGTGGGCGTCTGCCCGAGGCCGAGCCACTCGTCGAAGCGGATCGGCATGTAGACGTGCACCGGCAGCCCGAGCTCGTCGGTGAGGCCGCGGCTGAAGAAGTAGACGATCAGCCCGACGACCGGCAGCCACCAGTCCCGGAGGAAGTTCAGGTGGTAGCGCGGCTGCGCCTCGACGTTCCACGCGATGGTGCCGAGCCACAGCCACAGGAACACCTGGACGGTGTCGTTCGGGACGCCGAGGACGTCGGACCACACGACCAGCGCGACGGTGTACGCCGCCATCGCGATCGCGCGCACCTTGCGGCGGGTGCGCGGGAGGGGGACGGGCCGCAGATCGTGGGCGACAGGCGTCACCGCCTCCTCCGCGCCCCGTGTCATGCAGGGGATTCTAGGGATGCTCGCAACAGGATCGGGCCGAGCGGCGTTGACAGGGCATGGAGGTGGTCGCCCAGCCGAGCGAGAGGAGGCCCATGGTCGAGCCCGCACCGCTGGACTTCGACGAGTGGGTCGCCGCGCGCGGGCCGGGCCTGCTGCGGCTCGCGCACCTGCTCACCGGCAACCGCGCCGACGCCGAGGACGTCGTGCAGGACGCGCTGTCCCGCGCGCTGCCGCGCTGGTCGCGGATCGCGGCGGTCGAGGACCCGGACGCCTACGTGCGCCGGATGGTCGTCAACGCGCACACCTCTTGGTGGCGGCGCTTCCGCCGCCGCGAGCAGCCGGTGGCCGACCCGGTCGTCGCCGGGGAGGTCGCCGGTCCGGGCGGCGGGATCGCCGCCGACGAGCGGGAGCGCATCTGGCGGGCCTGCCGCGCGCTCCCCGAGGCGCAGCGGACCGCCGTGGTGCTGCGCTACTACGAACAGCTGGAGTACGCCGAGATCGCGGCGCTCACCGGCGTCCGCGAGGGGTCGGTGCGCTCGCGCGTGTCCCGCGGCCTCGCCGCGCTGCGGGCCGAGCTCGAGGAGGACCGAGATGCTGACTGACTTCGAACGACGGGTGAGCGACGCACTGGTCGCCGCGCCCCCCGGTGTGGACGCGACCGGTCTGGCCGACCGGGCCCGCCGGCGGTGGCGCCGGCGCCGGCTGCGGGGCATCGGCGTGGCCGGGGTCGCCGTCGTGGTCGTGGGGATCCCGGCCGGAGCGATGCTGCCTCGCATCGAGCCCGATCGCGAGCCGCCTCAGGTGGTCCCCGCGACCACCGACCCGTCGCCGGAGGTGCCCGGAGTCCCGGCCGGCTGGCAGCGGGTCACTTGGCGCGACCTCGAGGCGTACGTGCCGGCGGACTGGCGGGACGGCTCGCGCGCCGCCTGGTGCGCCAACGGCGGCTCGGCCCTGGACGCCCGGGTCGAGCGACCGGGCCAGCCCCGCCACGACATCCGCTGCGTCAGGCCCAACTACTCCTACGGCATCACCCTCGGCAACGATGCCTCGGCGGCCCGTCTCGCCTACCCGAGCGGCCAGGTCTGGCGCTACCAGGCCGGCGACGTCGAGATGTACGAGTCGGGCAGCTGGCTGGGCTACTGGTACGACGCCGAGCGGATGGTCTGGGTCAACGCCGACGACCGCGAGACCGTCGAGCGGATCCTCGCGACCGTGCGCCGCCTGCCGTAAAGCAGGTGACCGCCGCGGGCCCATCACGGAGAATCCTCCGACGTGGGACACGTGGACGTGGCCGGGGTGCGCTACGAGCTGCCCGACGGGAGGGTGCTGCTCGACGACGTGTCGTTCCGGGTCGGCGAGGGCGCCAAGGTCGCGCTCGTGGGGGCGAACGGCGCCGGCAAGACGACCCTGCTGCGCCTCATCGCCGGCGGCCTGACGCCGCACGCCGGGGTCGTCACCCGCTCCGGCGGGCTTGGCGTGATGCGGCAGCTGGTCTCACACGGGCTCGGCGAGTCGCCGACCGTCGCCGACCTGCTGCTGTCGGTGTCGCCGCCGCGCATTTGCGCTGCTTCGGCAGAGGTCGACGCCTGCGAGCTCGCGCTGATGGAGACCGACGACGAGCGGACCCAGCTGCGGTACGCCGCCGCGCTGGCCGAGTACGCCGACGCGGGCGGCTACGACCTCGAGGTCGCCTGGGACGTCTGCGCGACGGCCGCCCTCGGCGTCTCCTACGACCGGGCCAAGTACCGCGAGCTGCGCACGCTCTCCGGCGGCGAGCAGAAGCGGCTGGTGCTGGAGTACCTGCTCCGCGGCCCCGACGAGGTGCTGCTGCTCGACGAGCCCGACAACTACCTCGACGTGCCCGGCAAGGTCTGGCTCGAGGGCCGGATCGGCGAGTCGGACAAGACGATCCTGATGATCAGCCACGACCGCGAGCTGCTGAGCAACACCGCCACCCGGGTGGTGACGGTCGAGCTGGCCAGTGGTGGGCAGGGCGCCGGCAACACGGTCTGGACCCATCCCGGCGGCTTCTCGTCGTACCACGAGGCGCGCCGCGACCGCTTCCTCCGCTTCGAGGAGATGCGCAAGCGCTGGGACGAGGAGCACGCCAAGCTCAAGCAGCTGGTGCTGCACTACAAGATCAAGTCCGAGTACAACGACGGCATGGCCTCGCAGTACCGCGCGGCGCAGACCCGTCTCCGCAAGTTCGAGGAGGCCGGGCCGCCGACGAAGCAGCCGCGCGAGCAGCAGGTGACGATGCGGCTGACGGGTGGCCGCACGGGCAAGCGCGCGGTCGTGTGCGAGGGGCTCGAGCTCTCTGTCGATGGGGGCGGAGGGCTGATGAGGCCCTTCGACCTCGAGGTCTGGTACGGCGAGCGGGTGGCCGTGCTCGGTTCCAACGGCTCGGGCAAGTCCCACTTCCTGCGGTTGCTGGCGGCGGGCGGCACCCGGCCGGACAGGGAGCACGAGCCGGTAGGAGACGTCGTGATCGAGCCGGTGCTGCACCGGGGCACGGCGCGCCTGGGCGCGCGGGTGCGGCCGGGCTGGTTCGTGCAGACCCACGAGCACCCCGAGCTGATCGGCCGGACGCTGCTGGAGGTCCTGCACCGCGGCGACGGCCGGCCGGACGGGCGGGGCCGCGACGGCATGGGCCGCGAGCAGGCCAGCCGGGCGCTGGACCGCTACGAGCTCGCGCACGCCGCGGAGCAGACGTTCGAGTCGCTCAGCGGCGGCCAGCAGGCGCGCTTCCAGATCCTGCTCCTGGAGCTGTCCGGCGCGACCCTGCTGCTGCTCGACGAGCCGACCGACAACCTCGACGTGCAGTCGGCCGAGGCGCTGGAGGACGGGCTCGCCGCGTTCGAGGGCACCGTGCTCGCGGTGACCCACGACCGCTGGTTCGCCCGCGGCTTCGACCGGTTCCTCGTCTACGGCGCGGACGGCGAGGTCTACGAGTCCGACGGTCCCGTCTGGGACGAGGGAAGGGTCCGGCGCGTCCGATGACCGACCTGCAGATCGTCCCGCTCGACCCGTTCGACCGCGACGCCTTCGACGCCTGGCACGACGCCTACCTCCGGGCCGAGTCCGCGTCGGGCGCCGGCTCGCCGTGGCAGCTGGAGGAGATCCGCGTCCTCATGCAGGAGCCCGGCGAGCGCAACCTGCAGCTCGGCTGGTCGGGCCTCGTCGGCGGCCGCGTCGTGGCAGCCGGCTTCCTGCGCGCGCCGCTCCAGGACAACCCCGACCGTGCCGAGGTCGCCGTGCACACCGTGCCCGAGGCGCGCCGCCGTGGCCACGGCACCGCGATGCTGGCCCACCTGGAGGCGACGGCCCGTGAACACGGACGGAGCATCCTGGTCGGCGAGGCGGCCTGGGGGTACGCCGACGGCCCGGACGGCGGCGACGCGGACGGTCCCCGGTTCGCGACCGCGCGCGGCTTCGACCTCGCGCTCGGCGACGTGATGCGCGAGCTGCGGCTCCCGGTCCCCGACGGCATGCTCGAGGAGATGGTGGCCGAGGCGGCGCCGTACCACCGCGACTTCGAGCTGCGCAGCTTCGTCGGCCCGGTGCCCGAGGATCTGGTCGAGGGCTGGGCGCGGCTGGCCGCGTCGCTGGTGACCGAGGCGCCGACCGGTGGCCTGGACGTCGAGGCCGAGGCGGCCGACCCGGCGCTGGTGCGGGAGGCGGAGCGGATCCTCGAGCGCCAGGGCCGGCGGAAGTACAACACCGTCGCGCTCGACGGTGCGGGCGAGCTGGTCGCCTACACCGACCTCGCGACGACGATCCACGAGCCGGGGCGCGGCTACCAGTGGGGCACGCTCGTGCGCCGCGACGCACGCGGGCACCGGCTCGGCCTCGCCGTGAAGCTCGCGAACCTGCGGCTGCTCCAGGCCGAGCGCCCGGACATCGAGGTGCTGACGACCTACAACGCCGAGGTCAACACGCACATGATCGGGGTCAACGAGCGGCTCGGCTTCCGCCCCGTCGCCCGACTCGGGGAGTTCCAGAAGCGCCTGGTCGGTCGCTAGGGTCATGACCATGACCCTCCGGAACCACTAGGACGCCCGCAGCCGGCCCGTGACGGCCGGCTGCCCTGCCCTGCGTCCATCTGTCTCTCTCTCGATTCCGGAGATCCCTCATGACCGGCGTTTCCGACGCCGGGAGCATCCGCCTGCTGCTGGCCGGCCCCGCAGTGGGGCGAACCTTCGCGTTCGCCCTCGTGGGCCGACTGGCCTACGGCCTGCTCCCGCTCTGCTTCCTCTTCACCGTCCGCGATGCCAGCGGCTCGTTCACCGTCGCCGCGGCATCAGCAGCGACCCTGGGCTTCGCCACCCTGGTGATGCCAGTCCAGTCAGGGCTCGTCGACCGCTACGGGCAGCGGCGGGTGCTGCCCGTGTTCGCGGCGTGCTACGCCTCCACGCTCGTGTTCGGCGCCGTCCTCGCCCGGACCGCGCTCCCGGCCGGGGTCTGGATCGTCCTCGGCCTGCTCCTCGGCCTGACCGGACCCGCGCTCGGTCCCGCGATGCGTGCCCAGTGGAGGGAGATCGCGGCCGACGGGCCGCAACGCCGGCGCGCGTACTCGCTCGACTCGGTGGGCGAGGAGGCGCTCTACCTCGTTGGCCCCATCGTGGCCGGCGTCGTCCTCGCGCTCGGCCCGGCCTGGGTCGGGCTGCCGGTTGCCGCCGGGCTCGTCGCCGTCGGCACGACCGCACTGGCGCTCTCGCGGTACCGGCCTCCGGCTGCCCGCGCCGAACGGGGGCCGGACCGGGCAGCACCCGGCCGCCGTTCCGTCGTCCGCCCGCTGCTCGGGCTGCTGGCGTCGCTGGCCCTCTTCGGAGCCGGCGGCGCCGCAGTGTTCGTCGGCATTGCGGCGCTGGCCGACCGGGCAGGGCGTCCCGGGGTCGCCGGTGTCATCGAGGCCGCGATGGCGACCGGGGTGGTGGTCGGCGGTCTGGTCTGGGCTCGATCGGGGGTCGCCGACCCGTCCCGCCGGACCCTGGTGACGCTCCTCGTCTGGCTCGCGCTCGGGCAGGCGGCAGCGGCCGGGGTGACGACGAGCCTCGTGCTGGTCGGGGCCGTGCTCGCGGCCGGGATGCTGGCCGCGTCGCCGGTCTACGTCATCGCCTTCTCGACCGCGGACGACCTCGTACCGGCGGAGCAGCGGACCGAGGCGAGCACGTGGGTCACCGTCGGCGCGAACGCGGGCACCGCCACGGGGACCGCGGTGGCCGGCCTGGCCGTCGGGATGGGTGGCGCCGCACCGTTCGTGCTGGCCGGGGTCCTCACCGCCGCCGCCGCCGCCCTGGTCGCCCTGCTCTGAGCAGGCAATGGGCCCCACCGCGCGACGGAGACGGTCCTGCGCGGTGGGGCCCGGCCCTCCTCGGGGCCGACGAGGTCAGGAGTTGGACGTGTTCGCGTCCGAGTCCAGCTCGAGCTTGACGGTCTTCGTGTCGCCGTCGCGGGTGTAGGTGACGGAGACCGTGTCGCCGGGCCGGTAGGACCGGATGGTGGCGACGAGCGAGTCGGCGCCGGTGATGAGCTGGTCGTCGACCTTGGTGATCACGTCGCCCTTGGCGATGCCGGCGTCGTCGGCGGTCGAGCCCGTGGTGACGTCCTGCACCTGCGCGCCGGCGACGGCCTCGGCGCCCTGCTGACCGCCCACGTCGGCGACGGAGATGCCGAGCCGGGCGTGGGTGGGCTGCTCGCCGTTCCGCATCTGGTCGATGATCGGCATGATCTCGTCCATCGGGATCGCGAAGCCGAGACCGATCGATCCGGCCTCGCCCTCCGAGGAGGCCGCGCTGCGGATCGAGGAGTTGATGCCGACGACGTTGCCGTCGAGGTCGGTCAGTGCGCCGCCGCTGTTGCCGGGGTTGATCGCCGCGTCGGTCTGGATGGCCGGGTAGGTCGTGCTGTTGCCCTGGTTGTCGGAGCCGACGTTCACCGGGCGGTCGAGCGCGGAGACGATGCCGCTGGTGACGGTGGAGTCGAGGCCGAACGGCGAGCCGATCGCCACCACGCTCTGGCCGACCTTCAGGTCGCCGGACTTGCCGATGGTGGCCGGCGTGAGCCCCGAGACGCCCTGGGCCTTGATGACGGCGGTGTCGGTGAGCGGGTCGGTGCCGACGATCGTGGCCTTGGCCGTCGAGCCGTCGTTGAACGAGACGCTGATCGAGCCACTGTCGCCGGCCACCGCGATGACGTGGTTGTTGGTGAGGATCTCGCCGTCGGAGCTGAGGATGATGCCCGAGCCGGAGCCCGCGCCCTGGGCGCCGGAGACGTCGATCTTCACGACCGACGGGAGCACCTTGGCGGCGACCGCCTCGACCGAGCCGTCGGCCGCCGGAGAGGTCGGAGCGTCGACCACCTGCGAGGTCGCGATCGGGCCACTGCCGTTGCCGCCGCCGGAACCGCCGTCGTCCAGGGAGCTCCAGATCGCGGCCCCGCCGGCGCCGGCACCGCCGCCGACCACCAGGGCGGTCGCGACGACCGCGGCCGCGAGCCCGGTCCGGCGGGAGCGACGCGGACGCTCCGGCGGTGGGAGCGTCGAGGTCGGGGGGCCCTCCGGCGGCGGCCCCAGGGGAGCGGGGGAGAAGTACGGGTTGTGGCCCGGGGGCGGCGTCGTCGGCTGGTCGGTCATGCCGCAACTGTGTGGGGGGCGTCTGTGACCTTGCTGAGACCCCGCTTGGTGCCGACGAAGAACCCCTGTCGCGAGCGACCTCGTCGAGAGCAGGTCGAGGGCAACTGGTCCAGTCCGGTCCGCCCCGATTTCGCGGATCCTCCCGTGCGCGCCACGATCGACTGGCACCGTCGGAGGTGCAGACCTACCTGGGGGGTAGACCGAATGAGCACGTCTGGGTCCTCGCGCGTGTCGCGCGCGCTTCGTCTTCCGGCCATCGTCGCCGCCCTCGCCTGTGGCCTCGGCGCACTCGCCGTGCTCCAGGCGAGTGGTACCGGCGCGGCCGCCACCACGCCGGTGGCGTGCACGGCGACCTCGAACCCGCTGGGCGCCGCCACCGGCTGGACCGAGTTCGTCGAGACCGACGGCAACCGGGGCGCGGAGTCCGAGGGCTCCATCGCCTACGGCGGCAGCTTCAGCGGCAGCGGCTTCACGGTCGGCACGTTCCTGCCGACGACCACGCCACCCAGCACGCCGACCCTGGTCGTCGCGGGCTCTCACGGCTCCTTCAACCTCCAGCGCGGCAGCGCCTACGTCACCCCGCAGACCAACGTGAACTTCAACGGCGGTCCCGGGACCGGCTACCTCGCCAGCAACCCCGTGGACTTCGGTACGGCGTTCACGCAGCTGCGGGCCACGTCGGCGACGTTCGCGGCGTACTCGCCGAACGGCACCGCCACCACGGTGACCAGCAACCCGCTCCCCGGCGGCCAGGTCACGCTCGTCCTCTCCGGCACCGACCCGGACCTCAACGTCTTCCAGATCGCGGCCGCCGACCTCGGCAGCAAGCAGGTCGGCATCGACGTGCCCCAGGGCTCGACCGTGATCGTGAACGTCACCGGCACCGCGCCGTCGTTCAACAACAACATGCTGATCAAGCAGGGCTCGAGCTGGGACCAGGCCAGCGACGGCGTCGTCAAGCCGGGCCAGCAGACCGCGGCCGGCTGGCCGGGGATCCTCTGGAACTTCCCGGACGCCACATCGGTGCAGATCGACTCCGGCTCGGCGTTCGCCGGCACGGTGCTCGCGCCGGACGCCGCGGTGACCGTCGGCAACGCCGGCCACACGATCGGCCAGATGATCGCGAAGAGCTTCAGCTCGCAGCGCGAGACCCACCTCAACCTGTTCCCCTCGACCGTCTGCCTGCCCGGCCCGCCCAGCACGCCCGGCGACTCCGACGTGAGGATCGCCAAGACCGCGTCGGTCTCCAACCCGCAGGGCGGCGACTTCGTCACCTACACGCTGCTGGTCGAGAACGTCGGCGCCAGCCCGGCCGACGGCGTCGTCGTCACGGACCAGCTGCCGGCCGGGGTCACCTTCGACTCCGCGTCCGCGCCCTGCACGCAGAGCGGCGGCACGGTGACCTGCAACGTCGGCACGCTCGCGGCGGGAGCCTCGACCACGCTGTGGATCAAGGTGGTCGCCAACCCGGTCGCGGGCGCCGGACCGGTCTCGCAGCCGCAGGCGAACCACTGGGTCACGCCGTACAAGGCCGAGCAGCAGGTCGACCTCCAGCCCGGCGAGCAGAAGAGCGTCACGCTCAGCTGCAACCCCGGCGACATCCTCAGCGACGGCCAGTTCCGCGTCGACCAGGTCGACCAGGACACCGGCACCCTCGCCGACGACATCGAGATCCTCAGCTCGCAGCTCTCCGGCCTGGGCGTCGGCACCTGGAAGGGCGTCATCCGCAACGACGCCACCGGCCGCGCGCAGGCCAAGGCGTTCATCGTCTGCCTGCCGGCCCAGACCGAGCCGGCGGACCGCCAGACCGGCTACAGCGACAGCCACCGGCACCCGCTCTCGGCCGACCCGGCCCCGGTGACCAGCACCGCGACGTACGCCGCCGGCGAGCAGTCCGCCACGCTGACCTGCCCGGCGGGCACGATCCCGGTCGCGCCGGGCTTCGACGCCCCGGCCGGCGGCGTGGTGCTGCGCGGCTCGGAGTACGACGAGAGCAGCCCGCGCGACTGGAGGTTCACCCTCGACGTCGCCGCGCCGACCACCGTCACGCTGAGCGCGCGCTGCCTGCGGACCACGGTCGGCCCGGTCTACGGCCACACCCACGACCTGCGGTTCACCCACGTCGTGAAGACCTTCACGGTCGACGGCTTCACGGCCAAGGAGGGCGACGAGTTCAAGGTGTCCTGCCCCGACGACGCCAAGGGCGTCGTGGCGACCTGGGACCTGCCCAAGGGCCTGCGCCACTTCGGCAACGACCCGCGGCTCAAGGAGCGCGCGTTCCGGATCTTCAACGACACCGGGCAGGCCAAGCAGGTCACCCTCGACCTGCAGTGCCTGCGCGACCGCACCTCCACCGAGCGGATGGGCACGACCGACCCGGTCGTCGTACCCAACGTGGCCACGGTGACGTCGACGTCGGTCGACGCGAACCCGTTCAACAACAGCTCGACCGCCACGATCACCGTGCGGCCGGGCTCGTCGACGGCCAGCGTGCTCGGCAGCGGTCGGGTCGCCGCCGGCGCGTTCGCGGTGCGGGTCGCCTCGTCGATGCCGGGCCGGGGCGCGCTGACCGTGCGGTCGCGCGGCGCGCTGCTCGCCAAGGGCACCGTGGGGCTCAAGGCGGGCGGGACGACGGCGGCGCGGCTGAAGCTGACCTGGGCCGGCAAGGTCAAGCTCAGGAAGCTCGACCGGGTCACCGTCCGGGTCGACCCGACCCGCGGCCGGACGACCTCGCGGACGGTGCGCGTCCAGCGCTGAGAACACGTGCTGAGACGCGGTCACCGCCCGTTCACCTGACTCGGTGATGCTCGGCTGAGTGAGCCTGTTCCGTTCCGATGCCGCGCCCGCCCCGCGCACGCTGGTCGACGTCCTCCGCGCGACCGTGGCGGCCCACGGCGAGGAGACCGCGCTCGACAGCGGCGCCGACACGCTCACCTACGACGAGTTCGCGGAGGCGGCCGAGGAGGTCGCCGACGAGCTCGCCGCGCTCGGGGTGGGCCGGGGCGACCGGGTCGGCGTCCGCCTGCCGTCCGGCACCACCGAGCTCTACATCGCGATCATGGCGACGCTGCTCGCCGGGGCGGCGTACGTGCCCGTCGACGCCGACGACCCCGACGAGCGCGCCCGGCTGGTCTTCGGCGAGGCGGACGTCGCCGCCGTCATCGGCGCGGACCTCGCCGTCGAGGCCCGCGGCGAGCGGCCGGCGCGACCGCGCGAGGAGCCGACCATCGACGACGACGCGTGGGTGATCTTCACCTCCGGCTCGACCGGCACCCCCAAGGGCGTCGCGGTGACCCACCGCAGTGCGGCCGCGTTCGTGGACGCCGAGGCCCGGCTGTTCCTCCGGGCCGAGCCGCTCGGCCCGCGGGACCGGGTGATGGCCGGGCTGTCGGTCGCGTTCGACGCCTCCTGCGAGGAGATGTGGCTGGCCTGGCGGTACGGCGGCTGCCTGGTGCTGGCGCCGCGCGCGCTCGTGCGCAGCGGCATGGACGTCGGCCCCTGGCTCGCGGCCAACGAGGTCACGGTCGTCTCGACCGTGCCCACGCTCGTGTCGCTGTGGCCGGACGAGGCGCTGGCGCGGGTGCGGCTGCTGATCCTCGGGGGCGAGGCGTTCCCGCCCGAGCTGGCCGCGCGGCTGGTCCGGGAGGGCCGCGAGGTCTGGAACACCTACGGGCCGACCGAGGCGACCGTCGTCGCGTGCGGCGCGCTGGTGACCGGGGAGGGGCCGGTGCGGATCGGCCTGCCGCTGGACGGCTGGGACCTCGCGGTGGTCGACGGCGACGGCGTCCCGGTGCCGGAGGGCGCCACGGGCGAGCTGATCATCGGCGGCGTCGGCCTGGCCCGCTACCTCGACCCGGCCTTGGACGCCGAGAAGTACGCCCCGATGCCGAGCCTGGGCTGGGACCGCGCCTACCGCAGCGGCGACCTGGTCGTGAACGACCCGGCCGGCCTGCTCTTCGGCGGCCGCGCCGACGACCAGGTCAAGCTCGGCGGCCGCCGGATCGAGCTCGGCGAGGTCGACTCCGCCCTGCTGGCGCTGCCCGGGGTGCTCGGGGCGGCAGCCGCCGTCCGGCGTACCGGCTCGGGCAACCAGCTGCTGGTCGGCTACGTCGCCGTCGACGAGCGGCACGACGCCGCCGCCTCGATGGACACGCTGCGCCGCGAGCTGCCGGCCGCGCTCGTGCCCCGGCTCGCCGTGGTCGACGACATCCCCACCCGCACGTCCGGCAAGGTCGACCGGGACGCGCTGCCCTGGCCGCTGCTCGGGCCGGCCCCGGCGGCCTCGGGCCTCACCGGCACCGAGGCGCGGATCGCCGAGCTGTGGCTCGAGGTGCTCGGCGCCGCCGTGACCTCGCGCGAGGAGGACTTCTTCGACCTCGGCGGCGGCAGTCTCACCGCCGCGCAGCTGGTGTCGCTGCTGCGGCGCACGCACCCGGACGTCGCGGTCGGCGATGTCTACGACCACCCCACGCTCGGCGGGCTGGCCGGCCACGTGGACACGCTGGCGGCCGGACCCGACCGCGCGACCGCCCGCCCGGTGCTGCCGATCCCGGTCAAGACCCAGGCCGGCCAGGTCGTCGCCGCGACGCTGCTGCGCATGCTGGCCGCCCCGCGCTGGCTGGTGTGGCTGCTCGCCGCGGGCACGGTGGCGGGCGTCGACTGGCTGCCGTCGGCCGACTGGGTCTGGCTGGCGCTCGCCGCGCTCGTCCTGCTCACCCCGCCGGGCCGGATGCTGCTCGCCGCCGCGGGCGTGCGGCTGCTGCTGCGCGGCCTGACGCCGGGGGAGTACCCGCGCGGCGGCAGGGTGCACCTGCGGCTCTGGGCCGCCGAGCGGTACGCCGACCAGCTCGGCGCGACCGCGCTGGCCGGTGCGCCGTACATGACCTGGTACGCCCGGCTCCTCGGCGCCCGCATCGGCCGCGAGGTCGACCTCCACTCGCTCCCGCCCGTGACCGGCTTCCTGCGGCTCGGCCGGGGCTGCTCGGTCGAGCCCGAGGTCGACCTCACCGGCTACTGGGTCGACGGCGACGTGCTGCGCGTCGGCGAGGTCCGGGTCGGCAGGCGGGCCCGGGTGGGCGCCCGCAGCATGCTCTGCCCCGGCGCCGTCGTGGGCGACGACGCCGAGGTGGCGGCCGGGTCGGCGGTCTTCGGGACCGTGCCGGAGGGCGAGTTCTGGTCGGGCGCGCCGGCCGCGCGCGTGGCCGGCAGCGCCCGCGGCCCGTGGGCGGAGCGGCCGTCGGGCTCGGCGCTCTGGGTGGCGGCGTACGCCGTCGTCGCGGCCGTCCTCAACCTGCTGCCGGCGCTGGCGATCGGCGCCGTGGGCGGGGCGGTCCTCGCGCTCGCCGACCCCGGCGACGCGTGGTCGCTGCTGCCGTGGCTGGCGCCCGCGACCGTCGTCGCGCTCGTGCTGCTCGCGCTGCTGGTGGTGGCGGCCGTCCGGCTCGGCGCGCTCGGGCTCGAGGCCGGCGTGCACCCGGTCCGGAGCCGGCAGGGCCTCCAGGTGTGGGCGACGATGCGCGTGCTCGACGAGGCGCGGACCTGGCTGTTCCCCCTCTACTCCTCGCAGCTCACCCCGGTCTGGCTGCGGCTGCTGGGCGCCCGGATCGGCCGCGACGTCGAGGCGTCGACGGTGCTGATGCTGCCGTCGATGACCACCGTCAGCGACCTCGCCTTCCTCGCCGACGACACCCTCATCGGCGGCTACGAGCTCGGCGGCGGGTGGGTCCGCGTCGAGCGGGTGAAGATCGGCAAGCGGTCCTTCGTCGGCAACTCCGGGATGGCCGCGCCCGGCCGGAAGGTCCCGAAGCGGGCGCTGGTCGCGGTGCTCTCCGCGGCGCCGCACCGCAAGGCCGCGCGCGCCGGCGAGTCCTGGCTGGGCAGCCCGCCGGCCCCGCTGCGGCGTACCACTGCGACCGGGGACGACGACCGGACCTACGCGCCGCCGGCGCGCCTCAAGGCGGTCCGTGCGCTCTGGGAGCTGGCGCGGGTCGTGCCGGTGCTCGTCGCCGTCGCGCTGTACGGCGGCGTGGTGGTCGCCGCGCTCGCGGTCGACGACTGGTGGCAGATGCTCGCCGTGGTCGCCGCCGGACTGGTCGTCGGCAGCGTCCTCGCGGCCGCGGTGACGACCCTGGCGAAGTGGGCGCTGGTCGGCCGGGTGCGGCCGGGCAGCCATCCGCTGTGGAGCTCGTTCGTGTGGCGCAACGAGCTCGCCGACACCTTCGTCGAGGTGGTCGCGGCGCCGTGGTTCGCCCGGCTGGCGACCGGCACGCCGCTGCTGACGCTGTGGTTCCGCTCGATGGGCTCGGAGGTCGGTCGCGGGGTCTGGTGCGAGACCTACTGGCTGCCCGAGGCCGACCTGGTCCGGCTCGGCGCGGGCGCGACGGTCAACCAGGGCAGCGTCGTGCAGACTCATCTCTTCCACGATCGGGTACTGGCCACCGAGACCGTCCGGCTGCTCCGCGGCGCCACCCTGGGGCCGAACTCGGTGATCCTCCCCGCGGCGAGGATCGGGCGGCACGCTACGGTCGGGCCGGTGAGCCTGGTGATGAGGGGAGAGTCCGTGCCGGACAAGACGACGTGGATCGGCAACCCGATCGGGCCCTGGGCCGAATGAGTCGGGCCCGAACGAGTTGGGCACAGTGAGGCTGCCCACCGCCGACGACTACCTCCCGGGACACGGCGACCCGGTCTACCACGTCCGCCACTACGACCTCCAGCTCTCCTACGCCGTCGCGACCAACCGCCTCGACGGCGACGCCGCGCTCTCGGTCGTCACCGCCACGGAGACGAGGCGGCTGGTGCTCGACCTCGCGCACCTCGACGTGGCGAAGGTCCGGGTCGCCGGCGCCGACCTCGGTCGGTACGCCGCCCGCTCGGGCCGTCTCGTCCTCGACCTGCGCCGGCCGGTGGCCGCCGGCGCCGAGCTCACCGTGGGGGTCCGCTACTCCGGTCGGCCGCGGCCGCTGGTCGACCGGCACCTCGGCGACGCCGGCTGGGAGGAGCTGGCCGACGGCGTGATCGTCGCGGCCCAGCCGCACGGGTCGCCGACGTGGTTCCCCTGCAACGACCGCCCCGACGACAAGGCGTCCTACCGGATCGCGGTCACCACCGACGCCGGCTACGCCGTCGTCTCCAACGGAGTGCTGGCCGAGCGGACGCAGGGCGGCAGCACCGAGACCTGGGTCCACGAGCAGGCCGAGCCGATGGCGACCTACCTCGCCACCGTGCAGATCGGCCGCTACGCGCAGTGGCGTCCGCCGGCCGAGCCGGCCACCGGCGTACCCGTCCGGATCATGGCGCCCGGCGACCTGTCGCCGGAGGCGTTCGTCGCGGCGTTCGGGCGCCAGCACGAGATGATGGACGCCTTCGTCGACCTCTTCGGCCCCTACCCGTTCCCGGGCTACGCGGTCGTCGTCACCGGCGACGACCTCGAGATCCCGCTGGAGTCGCAGAGCCTGTCGACCTTCGGGCGCAACCTGGTCCGCGGCGACTGGGAGGCCACCCGGCTGGTCGCGCACGAGCTCGCGCACCAGTGGTTCGGCAACGCGGTCACCCTCGCCCGCTGGCGCGACATCTGGCTGCACGAGGGCTTCGCCTGCTACGCCGAGTGGCTCTGGTCCGAGCGCGCCGGCGACGAGCCCGCAGCCGTGCACGCGCGCCGGCACTGGGAGCGGCTCTCCGGCCTCGGGCAGGACTTGGTCCTCGCCGACCCCGGCCCGGAGCTGATGTTCGACGACCGGGTCTACAAGCGCGGCGCGCTGGCGCTGCACGCGCTGCGGCTGACCGTCGGCGACGGGGCGTTCTTCGACCTGCTGCGCGGCTGGGTCGCCGACCACACGGGCGCCTCGGTCACGACCGACGACTTCCTCGCCTACGCCGGCGACCGCACCGGCAGCGACGTGCGCGCGCTGCTCAGGCCGTGGCTGTACGACGCCCGGCTGCCGGTACTGCCCGCCAGCTGACCTCCGTCCCGGCCACGGTGCCCACGTAGCCGGGCGGCAGGTCGAGCGGCCGGGTCGGCAGGTCGGGCAGGTCTCGTGGGTCGCGGTGGAGGCCCTCCCCCGTGGCCTTGAGCAGCGCCTCGATGCGCGTCCAGGCCCGGCGGTCGCCGAACTCGCCCACCGGCGGCCCCTCCTCGGCCACGTCGATCCCCACGGGGCCGGCGCCGCTCCACGCGACCACGCCGAGCCGGCCGGCGTACGAGAGGGAGACGTGGACGTCCGCGCCCAGCACGCGCGGGCGGCCGTGGGCGGCGCTGCCGCACCGTGGGCACAGCCGGGCCACGTTGGTCGCGCCGGTCTCCGCGCGCAGCACCTCGTGCAGCAGGGCGCGGAGCGCGGCGCGCTCGCTCACGGGCGCAGTCGCGCGCTGCCCGAGCGAGCTCAGGCCCAGCGCTCGGCAGCGGGCACGAACTCCAGCGTGCGGTCGCCGGTGTAGATCTGCTTCGGGCGGGCGATCTTCTGCTCCTTGTCCTGGACCAGCTCGGACCACTGGGCCAGCCAGCCCGGGGTGCGGCCGATCGCGAACAGGACGGTGAACATCTCCGGCGGGAACTGGAACGCCTCGTAGATCAGGCCGGAGTAGAAGTCCACGTTGGGGTAGAGCTTGCGCTTGACGAAGTACTCGTCCTCCAGCGCGATCTTCTCCAGCTCCTGGGCGATCTCGAGGAGCGGGTTCACCCCGGTGACCTCGAAGACGTCGTCGCAGGCCTTCTTGATGATCGTGGCGCGCGGGTCGTAGTTCTTGTAGACCCGGTGGCCGAAGCCCATCAGCCGCTCGTTGCCGTCCTTCACGCCCTGGATGAACGCGGGGATGTTCTCCCTGCTGCCGATGCGCTTGAGCATCCGCAGGACCGCCTCGTTGGCGCCGCCGTGCAGCGGGCCGAAGAGGGCGCCGACGCCGGCGGCGACCGCGGAATAGGGGTCGACCTGCGAGGAGCCGACCGAGCGGACCGCGTTGGTCGAGCAGTTCTGCTCGTGGTCGGCGTGCAGGATGAACAGCACGTCGAGGGCCCGGACCAGGCGCTCGTCGGCGTCGAACCTCTGCTCGCTCATCTTGAACAGCATCGAGAGGAAGTTCGCGGTGTAGCTGAGCTCGTTGTCCGGGTAGACGAACGGCTTGCCCTGCGCGTGCCGGAACGACCAGGCGCCCAGGGTCGGCATCTTCGCGATCATCCGGACGATCTGCATGTGCCGGTTGTCGGCGTCGCCGATGTTGCGCGCGTCGGGGTAGAACGTCGACAGGGCCCCGACCGACGCCATCAGCATCCCCATGGGGTGCGCGTCGTACCGGAAGCCCTGCATGAACTCCTTGACGTTCTCGTGCACGAACGTGTGGTAGGTGATCTCGTGCACCCACGCCTCGTACTCCGCCTTGGTGGGGAGCGTGCCGTGGACGAGGAGATAGGCCACCTCGAGGAACGTCGACTTCTCGGCGAGCTGCTCGATCGGGTAGCCGCGGTACTCCAGGATGCCCTGGTCGCCGTCGATGTAGGTGACGGAGCTGCGACAGGAGGCCGTGTTCACGAATCCGGGGTCGTAGACGGCCAGGCCCGGGGTCTCGTCGTCGGTCTTGATCTTGCCCAGATCCGCGGCCTTGATGGTGCCGTCGGTGATCGGGACCTCGTACTCCTGTCCGGTGCGGTTGTCGCGGACGGTGAGAGATTCAGTCACCCTCTCAACCTAGACTGCGGCCCCAGGGTCTGCGAACCCGGAGTCCGGTCAGCGGGCAGTGGGAGAGTGTCACCCACCCTTCGTAGGCGGCGAGTCGCGACGCCGTGATCGATACTGGATCGACCTCGTCCGGGTCGTCGCCGGGCCGACTGGCGGGCTCCAGGCGACCACGCGCCGTCCTGGGAATGAGTTCTCGGGGATCAGCGCCGGCACTTCTCGGGAGGTAGGTCACTCGGTGGTGATGGCTTGGGCCGGGGCGTAGCGGTCGAGGCGGCTGATGGGGGCGCAGAGGGCGATGGCCGCGGCCGCGAGTCCGATCCCTGTGGCCGCGGCGCCGGCGCGCAGGGCGTTGGCCCAGTCGAGGGGGAGGAGGATGGCGACCATGGTGATGCCGAGGATCGCGCCGGTGAGGGTGCCGATGGCTGCGATGATCGCGCCTTCGGTGGCGAACAGCTGGCGGAGGTGTCGTTCGGCCCAGCCAGAGGATCTCAGGGTGCCGATCTCGCCGATTCGGTCGGTGATGTTGAGGTAGGCGACGTCGGCGACCGCGAACGCGCCGAGCGCGATGGTGAGGACGGCTGCGAAGAGGTCGACGCCGCGGACCTGGATCGCGACGGCCTCGCCGAGCGAGGTGCCGACTACGTCGCCGTGGAACGCCTGTTGGATGGCGAACAGGACGGCCAAGGCGGCGACGCCGACGAACAGGCTGGCGGTGCCGAGCAGCATGCGGCCCGGAGTGCGGGTCGTGTTGGCGACGGCCATCTGGGTGATCGAGCCGATCCGGTGTGCCCGTCCGGGCGGGCGGACCAGGGCTCGGGTTGCCTCCACCGGGGCGACGCGGCAGGCGCGCCACGCCGGAAGCAGCCCGGCGGTGACGGACATGGCTACCGCGACGGGGGTGATGAGCGCGATCCGCCAGGTGTCGACCGTGAGGTCGAGGAGGTGGATCAGCAGGTATGCGAGAGCGGTGCCGCCGAGTCCAGCGAGGGCCCCGATCACGGCGAGTTCGAGCTGCAAAAGGCCGAAGATGTGGCGCGCCGGCCAGCCAAGGCAGGAGAGCACGCCGAGCTCGCGGCGGCGGGAGCGGACCGCGGCGGTGGTGGCGTTGAGCAGGGAGAGGCCGCAGACGACGAGCACGAGCAGGAACAGCGACAGGCTCTTGCGGTCGATGGCAGACAACAAGTCGATGGTGACCCCTTTGCGGCTCCACCCCTCCGAGAGGGACAGCGCGGGCCGGCCGGCGTTGCCGGCGGGCAGCTCGATGAGCTGCTGACGGGGTGAGCTGCCGATGGTGATGTCCACATCGAGCCCGGTCTCGCGGGTGATCCGCTCGGCGAGCACGCGGACCCGCTCCAGGCTGGTCTCGTCTGGACCCGTCACGCCGGCGGCGCGGATTCGAATCACGCTGATTGGCGCCTGCGCAGTGGTGACGTTGGTGTAGGCGCTGGTGTCGGTGAACTCGGTGATCGAGCGCAGGTTGGTCAGCAGGAGCGGTGGCTGCTGCAGGTAGCCGGCCAGGTTGTTGTTCGGCAGCAGGGGTCGCCCCTCAAGCAGGCGTTCCGCCTCGCCGTCGGCCGGGACGGCCGACGGCGGCGCATACGTGGTCAGCGGCACCTTCGCGAGCCGGCTGAAGCCGCGGATCGCGGTCGGGTCGTACGTGCCGATGGCACGCATGGTCGGCGCCGCGAGGGTCTCGCCGATGATCTCGTTGCTGGCCGCGTGCTCGGTCAACTTGCGGAAACCGACATCGCCGCTGGCCTGCGGGGCGTAGAAGCCGGAGCCGAAGAGCGGCTCGATCCAGGTGGTCCTCGGGTTCCGCCGAACGCCGGGCTCGAGACGTCCCGTGTCTTCGTCGCGGGTGTAGGTGACCGGACCGGTGTCCCAATACTGCGCGCTCTGCTGGTTCACGTCTTGTGCGCGGAACTCGTCCAGTAGCCGTGGATACAGATCGCCGGCGTCCATGCTGTAGCTCTGGGTAGCCTCCGCGGGCAGGCCCGCGAGCCACCGGATCGCACCGCTGCGGGCCAGCCGACCCGGAACCGCATCCTGGTCGTCCAGCGCGAGCCGCTGTATCCGCACCGCCAGCCGTTCGTCGATCACGGTCCGGTCGGCCATCATCACCGGCACCTGCCGGTAGCGCAGGCTGTCCGGGTCACCCGGTGCGGCCGCCCGCGTCCGCGTCGTGTCCGAGCTGCGCAGGTAGCGGCCATCCACGACCGTGTCGTCGAGATCGACCAGCGCAGCCTCGGCGGCCGGATCGATCGCCGCCAGCAACAACGGGTATGGATACCGAATCCAGATCCCGACGTCTCCCTTCCGCATCCCGACACCGGTCTCGTACCGCACCGGTGTCGCCGACGACTGGCACGTCATGCCGACATCGCGACGGTCGAACGCCGACGTTGCCGTCGGTGCGTGGTCAGCGAAGCGCGCGCACACGTCGACCATCCGACCCGTCACCGGATCCAGTTGGCGTCGATCCTTGGCGAAGGGCTGGCCGGTCAGATACGCGTACAGCCTGTCCGGCGGATAGCGCGACAGGCCGCGGTCGGTCACCGCCGACATCTCGATCCGGAACAGTTGCTGCTCGTCGCCGTCGACCAGGTCGTTCGCCTTGACCGGCAGGTACAGGCTCGGCAGCGTATAGCCGATCATCGCCACCGGGGCCGCGACCTGCACACCGGGCATCGCCTTGATCCGACGGTACTGCCGCATGCTGATTCCGCCGAAGACATCGGACAAGAAGTTCTGGCGAACCAGCTGATCCGACAGCTCCAAGTCCGTCCGCGATCCGGCCGGTCGCACCAAGATGTCGTAGGCCGCCCGATAGTTGCTCTGGACCGTTCCCTCAACCTCGAGTCGCGACTGCGCCACCGCCGAGGTGAGCAAGGAGAACGCCACCGCGGCCACCACGATCGCGGCCACCACCGCCATGCTGCGAGCCGGGCGGCGCAGGATCTGTGCCACCGCCAGCCGCACCATGCCGACCACCTGCCTCCGCCGTCGCTATACAGCGTGGTCAACCGAGTCAGCGCGGGCAACGTAGCGGAGGTAACGATTGGCAATTTGACGGAGTGCCGAGTTCATGCTACGAACCCCTCGACCCTCTCTCCTGCGGAGGCCCCGTGGTGGACGCTCTCGTGCTCGCTGCTTCGACCCGGAACCTGCCTCACCACCACATGCTGAGGTGAGGTGAGTTTGGCAATCGAGGGCACGGACTCGGTGGTGCGCAGCGGATACCAACTGCGCACCACCGACTTGACCAAGCAGTACGTCACGCCCGGCGGCGTCACCGTGAACGCCCTCCAGGGCGTTGCCCTGGACGTCGACTCGTCGTCGGTCATCGCACTGGTCGGGCCGTCGGGTTCCGGCAAGTCGACGCTGCTGCACCTGGTCGGCGGCATGGACCGTCCCGGCCGTGGGCAGATCCACGTCGATGACCAGGACATCACCCGGTTGTCGCAGGGCGACCTCGTCCGATACCGCCGAACCGTCGGCTTCGTATTCCAGAACTTCGCACTGCTGCCGGCGATGACCGCCCGCGACAACGTGCTACTGCCCACGATCCCGTACCGCGACACCCGCGGCTGGAGACATCAGCGGGCAGACCAACTGCTGCGTGACGTCGGCCTTCGCGACCGCGGGGACTCGCTGCCCTCGCAGCTCTCCGGCGGTGAGCGCCAGCGCGTCGCGATCGCGCGTGCGCTGATCAACCAGCCCCGCCTACTGCTGGCCGATGAACCGACCGGCAACCTCGACCGCGCGACCGGCGACGCCATCGCCGACCAGATCCTGCGGCTCCGAGAGCAGCACGGCGTGACCGTCATCCTCGCGACGCACGACCCCGACATTGCGGGGCGCTGCGACAAGGTCGTGCACCTGCTGGACGGCAGGATCGTCGGCGAACGCGTGTGAGGATGGCGCGATGCGCCTGCTCCTCACGCCATGCGAGACCAGGCGTTTTGACCTGCGAGAACGCCGCCCCGTAGTCTTGCCAGTCGCGCCTCCTGCCGCGCTCCGAGCCCGCCACGGGACCGGGGTGCAGATCCGGCTCCGCTGCGGCGGAGAGACCGGGCCGTGTTCGTCAGAGGGCGTGGCTCCACCACCCGGGCGGCACAGGGTCGCCCGGGCCCTACGAACGAAGGAAGTCCCTCCGTGCGCACCTACAGCCCCAAGCCCGCTGACATCCAGCGCGAGTGGCTCGTCATCGACGCCAGCGACGTCGTCCTCGGACGCCTCGCCGTGCAGGCCGCCAACCTGCTGCGCGGCAAGCACAAGCCCACCTTCGCTCCGCACATGGACATGGGTGACTTCGTCATCATCGTCAACGCGGAGAAGGTCGCCCTGTCGGGCACCAAGAGGACCACGAAGATGGCCTACCGCCACTCCGGCTACCCGGGCGGCCTCTCGGCCACCCCGATCGGCGAGATCCTCGAGAAGGACGCCCGCAAGGCCGTCGAGAAGGCCGTGTGGGGCATGCTGCCGAAGAACAAGCTCGGCCGTCAGATGCTGAAGAAGCTGAAGGTCTACTCCGGGCCCCACCACCCGCACCAGGCCCAGAAGGCCACTCCGTTCGAGATCAAGCAGATCTCCCAGTAGTCGTCTGTACGAGCACGAGAAAGAGATCTGAGACATGGCTGACACCACCGAGGTCGAGGAGACCTACGAGGCCGACGAGCAGGGCATCGCCTACAGCTCGGAGAGCGCCCCGTCCGCCGACACCCCCGCCCGCCCGGCGACGATCGTCCCCGCCGCGGCCACCGGCCGCCGCAAGGAGGCCGTCGCCCGCGTCCGCATCGTCCCCGGCACCGGCCAGTGGACCGTCAACGGCCGGACGCTCGACTCCTACTTCCCGAACAAGCTGCACCAGCAGGTCGTGAACGAGCCGTTCGCCGCGCTGCAGCTCGAGGGCCGCTTCGACGTCATCGCCCGCATCCACGGCGGCGGCATCACCGGCCAGGCCGGCGCGCTGCGCCTCGGCGTGGCCCGCTGCCTGAACGCCGTCGACGTCGAGGCCAACCGCCCGTCGCTGAAGAAGGCCGGCCTGCTCACCCGCGACGCCCGCGTCATCGAGCGCAAGAAGGCCGGCCTCAAGAAGGCCCGTAAGGCGCCCCAGTTCAGCAAGCGCTAGTACGGCGGGCATGCCGCGCGTCTTCGGCACGGACGGGGTCCGGGGCCTGGCCAACGGTCAGCTGACCGCGGAGCTGGCCCTGGACCTCTCCGTGGCCGCCGCCCGCGTCCTGGCCGCCCGGGGCGAGTTCGAGGGCTCCCTGAGAGCCGGGGCCCGACCGCTCGCGGTCGTCGGCCGGGACACGCGCGTCTCGGGGCAGTTCCTCGAGCACGCCGTCGTCGCCGGGCTGGCCTCGGCCGGCATGGACGTGCTCCGGCTGCGGGTGCTCCCCACCCCGGCCGTCGCGTACCTGACGCAGGCGCTGGGCGCCGACGTCGGCGTGATCATCAGCGCCTCGCACAACCCGATGCCCGACAACGGCATCAAGTTCCTCGCCCGCGGCGGGCACAAGCTCGACGACGCGGTGGAGCGCGAGATCGAGCAGCACCTCGACGAGCCCTGGGACCGCCCGCTCGGCGGCGCGATCGGCCGCGTGACGCCGTACGCGACCCCGGTGACCGAGTACGTCGAGCACCTGGTCTCGACCATCGACAAGCCGCTCGCCGGCATCAGGGTCGTCCTCGACTGCGCGCACGGCGCGGCGTACGAGGCCGGCCCGATGGCGCTGCGCGCGGCCGGCGCCGAGGTGGTCGCCATCGGCATCGACCCCGACGGCCTCAACATCAACGACGGCTGCGGGTCCACGGACCTCGGGCCGCTGCGCGCCGCCGTGCTCGAGCACGGCGCGGACGTCGGCTTCGCGCTCGACGGCGACGCCGACCGCTGCCTCGCGGTCGACCACGAGGGCAACGCCGTCGACGGCGACCAGCTCATGGCGATGCTCGCGATCGGCATGGCTGAGACCGGCCACCTGGCGAAGAGCACCGTCGTCGCCACCGTGATGAGCAACCTCGGCTTCGTCCAGGCGATGCGCGCCGCCGGCATTGGCGTGCGCCAGACCAAGGTCGGCGACCGCTACGTGCTCGAGGCGATGCGGGTCTCCGGCTACTCGCTGGGCGGCGAGCAGTCCGGCCACGTGATCATGAGCGAGTACGCCACCACCGGCGACGGCATCCTCACCGCGCTGCACGTGCTGGAGCGGATGGCCGCTACCGGCGAGAGCATCCGGTCGCTGGCCTCGGTCGTCACCCGGCTGCCGCAGGTGCTGGTCAACGTCGCGGATGTCGACAAGGCGCGCGCCGACGACGACCCGGTCGTGGCTGCGGCGGTCGCGGAGGAGGAGGCCGCGCTCGGCGACTCCGGCCGGATCCTGCTCCGCCCCTCCGGCACCGAGTCGTTGGTCCGGGTGATGGTCGAGGCGCGGACCGAGGACGAGGCGCAGGCCGTCGCCGGCCGGCTCGCCGAGGTCGTCAGGGCGCGTCTGGCATTGTGAGGCCATGGCCTCCGGACCGACCCTTGCCGTCGAGGGCGTCGCCAAGACCTTCGGACAGGTGCGTGCGGTCGACGACCTGAGCTTCGCCGTACGACCCGGAGCCGTGACCGGCTTCCTCGGGCCCAACGGCGCCGGCAAGACGACCACGCTGCGGATGCTGCTCGGCCTGACCCGGCCGAGCGCCGGGCGGGTGCTGGTCGGCGACCGGCCCTACGCCGAGCACCCGACCCCGGCCCGCGTCGTGGGGGCGGCGCTGGAGGCGTCGTCCTTCCACCCCGGCCGCTCCGGGCTCGGCCACCTCGAGGCGTACGCCGCCCAGGCCGGCGTCACGCGGCGGCGCTGCCGCGAGCTGATCGAGTTCGTCGGCCTCGGCCCGGCCGCGAGCCGGCGGGTCGGCGGCTACTCGATGGGCATGCGCCAGCGGCTGGGGCTGGCGACCGCGCTGCTCGGCGACCCGCCCGCGATCGTGCTCGACGAGCCCGCCAACGGACTCGATCCGGAGGGCATCGTGTGGCTGCGCCGGCTGCTGCGCGCGTTCGCCGAGGAGGGCCGCACCGTGCTGGTCTCCAGCCACGTGCTCACCGAGGTGCAGCACACCGTCGACGACGTCGTGATCATCGCCCGCGGCCGGCTGGTGCACGCCTCCTCGCTGGCCGCGCTCGCGGAGCTGGCCGAGCCCGAGACCTACGTGGAGTCGCCCGCTCCCGACGCGCTGGCCCGGCTCGCCGGCGAGCGCGGCTGGGCCGCCCGGGCCGACGGCGCCGGGCTGGTCGTCACGGGGGTCCTGGCCGCGGAGGTCGGCGCGGCGGCGTACGCCTCGGGCGTCGAGCTGCACCAGCTCGCCAGCCGGGGCGTCGGGCTCGAGGACGTGTTCCTGCGGCTGACCGGGGGCGCGTCGTGAGGGCGGCGCTGGTCGCGGAGTACCGCAAGCTGGTCAGCACCCGGATGTGGTGGCTGCTGCTGATCGTGCTGGCGGCGTACCTCGCCTTCATCGCCGGCGTGATGGCGTTCTCGATCGTGGCCGCGCCCGACGACGCGGCGCCGACCCAGGCCGGCGACGACCTCGCGGCGGGGGTCTACGGGCTGATCAACGCGATCGGCTACGTCTTCCCGCTGGTGATCGGCAGCCTGGCGATGACCACGGAGTTCCGGCACCAGACGATCACGCAGTCGCTGCTGGTCGAGCCGCGGCGCGGGGTGTTCCTCGGCGCCAAGCTGCTCGCGACGGTGCCGCTCGGGCTGCTCTACGGCGTGGTCGGCACGGTCGCGGTGGTGGGCGTGAGCGCGCCGCTGCTGGCGGGGTGGGGCGACGGCGCGTTCCTCACCGACGGCGACGTGGTCGAGGTGATCCTGCTCGGGATCGTGGTGACCGCGCTGTGGGCGGTGATCGGTGTCGCGTTCGGCAGCGTGCTGACCAACCAGGTCGCCGCGATCGTGGTGATCCTGGCGTTCACCCAGTTCGTCGAGCCGGTGGCCCGCCTCGCGCTCGGCGCCTTCGACTCCCTCGACGGGATCGCGAGGTTCCTCCCCGGCGCGGCCGCCGACGGGCTGATGGGCGCGAGCTTCTTCGGCGCGGTCGGCGGCGAGTCGGCCGACCTGCTGTCCCGCCCGGCCGCGCTGCTCGTGATGCTCGGCTACGCCGGCGTACTCGCTCTCGTGGGGCGGTTCACGACGCTGCGCCGCGACGTCGGCTGATCCTCAGAGCTTGCGCAGCCGCACGTAGCGGACCGAGTGGTCGCGGTCCTTGCGCAGCACCAGCGTGGCCCGCGACCGGGTCGGCTGGATGTTCTGGGAGAGGTTGGGGCCGTTGATCGTGTCCCAGATCCGACCCGCCTCGGTCACGGCCTCGTCGTGGGAGAGGCCGGCGTACTTGGAGAAGTAGGAGTGCGGGTCGCGGAACGCCGTCTCGCGCAGCCGCAGGAAGCGCTCGACGTACCAGTCGCGGATGTGGCCGGTGCCGGCGTCGACGTAGACGGAGAAGTCGAAGAAGTCGCTCAGCGTGAGGCCGGCGCGACCGTCCTCGCGCACCCGGGCGGGCTGCAGGACGTTGAGGCCCTCGACGATGACGATGTCGGGGCGCTTGACCACGACCCTCTCGTCGGGCAGCACGTCGTAGGTGAGGTGGGAGTAGACCGGCGCCTCGACCTCGTCGCGGCCGGACTTGATGTCGACGACGAAGCGGAGCAGCGCGCGGCGGTCGTAGGACTCCGGGAAGCCCTTGCGCTGCAGCAGGCCGCGGCGCTCGAGCTCGGCGTTGGGGTAGAGGAAGCCGTCGGTGGTCACCAGGGCGACGTTGGGGTGCTCGGGCCAGTGCGCGAGCATCTGCTGGAGCACGCGGGCGGTCGTCGACTTGCCGACCGCCACCGACCCGGCGAGACCGATCACGAACGGCGTACGGCGTGGCTGCGCGCGGTGCAGGAACTCCTCCTGCCGGCGGTAGAGCTGGCCCGCCGACTCGACGTACATGCTCAGCAGCCGGGACAGCGGCAGGTAGATCTGCTGCACCTCGTCGAGGTCGAGCTGGTCGCCCAGTCCGCGCAGCCGCTGGATCTCGTCGGCGCTCAGCGGGACCTCGACCTCGTCGGCGAGCGACGCCCATGCGGAGCGGTCGAGCTCGAGGTACGGCGATGACTCCTCCGGCGGCCCGCCGTGCGACGACATGGCCGCGATTCTTGCAAAGCGGCGTGGCTACAGTGAGACCCATGTGCGGGATCGTGGGTTACGTAGGTCACAGGGGCGCCCAGGACGTGGTGGTCGAGGGCCTGCGGCGCCTGGAGTACCGCGGCTACGACTCCGCCGGGATCGCGCTCGTCGTCGACGGCGAGCTCGCCACCGAGAAGCGCGCCGGCAAGCTCGCGAACCTGGAGAAGGCGATCGCCGACGACGCGCTCCCCGCGACCACCATCGGCGTCGGCCACACCCGCTGGGCCACCCACGGCGCGCCCAACGACGTCAACGCGCATCCGCACACCGGCCTTGCTCGACGCGTCGCTCTGGTGCACAACGGGATCATCGAGAACTTCGCCGAGCTGCGCGCCGGGCTCGAGGACGCCGACCACCGGCTGCTGTCGGAGACCGACACCGAGGTGGCCGCGCACCTGCTCGAGGCCGAGGTGCTCGGCGGCGCCGACCTCACCGAGGCGATGCTGCGCGTCGTACGCCGCCTGGAGGGTGCCTTCACGCTGGTCGCGGTCGACGCGCAGGACCCCTCGCGGGTGGTCGCGGCCCGGCGCAACTCGCCGCTGGTCGTCGGGCTCGGCGAGGGCGAGAACTTCCTCGGGTCCGACGTCGCCGCGTTCATCGAGCACACCCGCGAGGCGATGGAGCTCGGGCAGGACCAGGTCGTCACGATCACCCGCTCGTCGGTGGACGTGCGCAACTTCGACGGCTCGCCGTCGGCCGGGCGCACCTACCACGTGGACTGGGACCTCTCCGCGGCCGAGAAGGACGGGCACGACTGGTTCATGCGCAAGGAGATCTTCGAGCAGCCGCGTGCGGTGGCGGACTCACTGCTCGGGCGGCGTACCGCCGAGGGGCATCTGCACCTCGACGAGATGCGGCTCTCGGACCAGGAGCTGCGCGACGTCGACAAGATCATCATCATCGCGTGCGGCACGTCGTTCTACGCCGGCATGGTGGCGAAGTACGCGATCGAGCACTGGTGCCGGATCCCGGCGGAGGTCGAGCTCGCGTCGGAGTTCCGCTACCGCGACCCGATCCTCGACTACTCCACGCTCGTCGTCGCGATCAGCCAGTCCGGCGAGACCGCGGACACGCTCCAGGCGATCCGGCACGCGCGCACGCAGCGGTCGAAGGTGCTGGCGATCTGCAACACCAACGGCTCGACGATCCCGCGCGAGTCGGACGCGGTGATCTACACCCACGCGGGGCCGGAGATCGGGGTCGCGTCGACCAAGGGCTTCCTCACCCAGCTGGTCGCCTGCTACCTGCTCGCGCTGTACCTCGCGCAGGTGAAGGGCACCCGGTACGGCGACGAGATCAGCCAGGTGATGCGCCAGCTCGAGGCGATCCCCGCGCACATCTCGGCGGTGCTCTCGACGGCCGACCAGGTCTACTCGCTCGCGCACGAGCATGTCGGGGCCCGCTCGGTGCTGTTCCTCGGCCGGCACGCCGGCTACCCGGTCGCGCTCGAGGGCGCGCTCAAGCTCAAGGAGCTCGCCTACCTGCATGCCGAGGGGTTCGCGGCGGGCGAGCTGAAGCACGGCCCGATCGCGCTGGTCGAGGACCGGCTGCCGGTGCTGTGCGTCGTGCCCCCGGCCGGCCGGGACCAGCTGCGCGACAAGATGGTCAGCGGCATCCAGGAGGTCCGCGCCCGCGGCGCCCGGACCATCTGCCTGGTCGAGGAGGGCGACGACGCGATCCTCCCGTACGCCGACGTGGTGATCCGGCTGCCGCGGGTCCCGGTGCTGCTGCAGCCGCTGGTGTCCGTCGTACCCCTCCAGCTCTTCGCGTGCGAGCTCGCCACCCTGCTGGGCCACGACGTCGACCAGCCGCGCAACCTGGCCAAGTCGGTGACCGTCGAGTGACCGCCTCGTGATCGTCGGGGTCGGGATCGACGTCGTCGACATCTCGCGCTTCGAGGAGTCGCTGTCGCGCACCCCGGGTCTGGCGTCTCGCCTCTTCACGCCGTCCGAGGCGAGTCGCCCCCTGGCCTCCTTGGCTGCGCGCTTCGCCGCCAAGGAGGCGCTCGCCAAGGCCCTCGGCGCCCCCACCGGCTTGGCCTGGCACGACGCCGAGGTCGTCTCGGAGTCCTCCGGCCGGCCGCTCTTCGCGCTGCGGGGCTCGGTCGCCGAGCGGGCGTCCTCGCTCGGCGTCGCCTCGGTCCACCTCTCGCTCTCCCACGATGCCGGCATCGCGTCGGCGGTGGTGGTGCTGGAGTCGTCCTGACCGGGTCGTGTGCCTGAGCACGCGCTATGCCGCGTTCTCAGGCACACGACCCGGAAGTCCGAGGGCAATGAGATCGGCCGCGACCTCGCTGTCCTCGAAGCGGAGCTCGAACGCCGAGCACCGGACAACGAGCAGGTTCGCGGTGGTGATGCGGCGCCCGCGTCGGTGGTCGGACATGGACTCGAGCACGTCGAGGTGGAAGGACCCGTCGACCTCC
Source organism: Nocardioides hungaricus (assembly GCF_054782915.1). NCBI lineage: Bacteria > Bacillati > Actinomycetota > Actinomycetes > Propionibacteriales > Nocardioidaceae > Nocardioides > Nocardioides hungaricus. The sequence continues at coordinate 216,125 of NZ_BAAGRO010000020.1, forward strand.
AGGACGAGCGTCCTCCCGCCCGGTAGCCGCCACTCGCAGTCGGTCCACCGTCGGTTGCCTCGGTTGTCGAGGCGCGGCCGCTGCCCGTCTGGCACCGGGATCCCGTAGCGGCGACACATCCGACGCACGTCGAGCTCGGCACCGGAGTGTGCGCCACCGGCGATGTCGCCGAGCGTCCGCTTGAACGGCTTCGACCAGCGGAGCGGACGGAGGACATCCACCCACTCGACCATGCGCTCGACCGTGGTCAGTCGCTGCTGGACACTCGCCGCGATCACGCCGTGGGCTGGTCGCGGTGTCGTCTGGTAGGCCGCGAACAGGAGAACGGCTGGCTCCAACCGACAGGTCGGGATGCCCGGCCGGGGATGACGGAGCAGGTCGAACGGTCGCCGGCTGCGAAAGAACCGCACACCGTCCACCGACTCGAAGCTCAGCTCGTCGTCGACGTACACGGTCACGACATCGCGACTCCAGCCGGTCAGCCCGTGCCTCGCGGCGGCGGTGAGGCCACCGAGCATGCTGCGTTCGCCGGCGTGAAGGACCGCCAGCCACTCCCGTTGAGCCCGAGTCAGCTCGCCCGTCACGGTGCTGATGACGCGCGGGGTGCGCTCCACCCACCGCCGCGCGTGACCGTGGTCACGGACCCGGTCCCAGTCGATCCCGTGCCGGTTCAGCTGCCTGCGGGCGACCATCCCGTGCTGGGCCGTGATGAGTGCCTGGAGGACATCGTTCATACACGGATGCCTTCCCATCTCGTCCGCCTCTGCTGGCCGTCATCCACAGGGGACGGGTCGTGTGCCTGAGGACGCGCCATGGCGCGTCCTCAGGCACACGACCCGTTCGCGGCTAACGTCGTCCCATGAGGAGCGCGCACACCGTGGAGCAGGTGCGGGCGGCGGAGGCGGAGCTGATGGCCAGGCTGCCGGCGGGCGCGCTGATGCAGCGGGCCGCGGCGGGGCTGGCGTACGCGGTGATCGACCTGCTCGGCGAGGCGTACGGGCGGCGGGTGCTGCTGCTGGTCGGGTCGGGGGACAACGGCGGCGACGCGCTGTACGCCGGAGCGCTGCTCGCCCGCCGCGGCGTGCAGGTGGAGGCGTGGCCGCTGTCGGACACGGCGCACGAGGGCGGCGTACGAGCGCTGCAGGAGGCGGGCGGGCGGCTCACGACCACCCCCAGGACGCCCGACCTGGTCGTCGACGGGATCGTCGGGATCGGCGGACGACCCGGTTTGCGGGAGAGCGCCCGGGCCGCCCTCCAGGCAGTCGATGGCGTGCCGGTCGTCGCGGTTGATGTCCCCAGCGGCGTCGACGTCGACACCGGCGAGCTGGCCGGGCCGCACGTGACGGCCGACCTGACCGTCACCTTCGGCACCCACAAGGTCGCGCACCTGGTCGACCCCGCCGCCAGCGCCTGCGGAGCGGTCCACCTGGTCGACCTCGGCCTCGACCTGCCGCCCGCGGACGTCGAGGCGCTCCAGCCCGAGGACGTCGCCCGGCTGCTCCCGCGGCCGGCCCCGGACGCGCACAAGTACACCCGCGGGGTGGTCGGCGTCCGCGCCGGCAGTGCGCAGTACCCCGGTGCCGCCCTCCTCAGCGTCGCCGGCGCCGACAGCGGGCTCTGCGGGATGGTGCGGTACGTCGGCGAGGCGGCCGACGACGTGAAGCGCGGCCACCCCGAGGTGGTCGGCGAGGGGCGCGTGCAGGCGTGGGTCGTCGGGTCCGGCGGGGGCGAGCGGGCGGGCGAGGAGCTCGCGGCGGCGCTGGCGGACGGCGTACCCCTCGTCGTCGACGCCGACGCCCTCCAGCACGTCGACCGCCCTCCGGAGCACGCCGTGCTCACCCCGCACGCGGGCGAGCTCGCCGCCATGACCGGGGCCGACCGCGCCGACATCGAGGCCCGGCCGCTCCACCACGCCCGCGCGGCGGCCGAGCGCTACGGCTGCATTGTCCTCCTCAAGGGCCGCCACACGCTCCTCGCGCGCCCCGACGGCCGCACGCGCGTCACCACCACGGGCACCCCGTGGCTGGCCACCGCCGGGGCGGGCGACGTGCTCGGCGGACTGATCGGCGCGCTGCTCGCGGCCGGACTCTCGCCGTACGACGCCGCCTCGACCGGCTCCTGGCTGCACGGCGCGGCGGCCACCCTGGCCGCACGCGGCGGGCCGCTGGTGGCGAGTGCCGTCGCGGCCTCGATCCCGGAGGCGGTCCGGGGGCTGCCCACCCCGTGATGGGAGAATCGGGGGCATGAGCCCGGTCCGACGTGCGGAGATCGTCGTCGATCTCGCGTCGATCCGGCACAACGTCCGCACGCTGCGCGAGCTCACCGGCGTCGCGTCGATGACGGTGGTCAAGGCCGACGGCTACGGGCACGGCCTGGTCGAGGTCGCCCGGGCCGCCCGCGAGGCGGGCTCGGAGTGGCTCGGCGTCGCCACCATCGACGAGGCGCTGACCCTGCGCGCCGCCGGCGACCGCGGGCGCATCCTCTGCTGGCTCACGATGCCGCGGGACGACTGGGTCGCCGCGATCGACGCCGGCGTCGACGTCACCGCCTACTCCGTCGCCGAGCTCGACGCCATCGCCGCGACCGGCCGGCGCGCGCGGGTGCAGCTCAAGGTCGACACCGGCCTGTCCCGCGGCGGCGCGACGCTGGCCGACTGGCCCGGCGTCGTACGCCGCGCGCGCGAGGGCGAGCAGGACGGCCACTGGCGGGTCACCGGCATCTGGTCGCACTTCGCCGCCAGCGACCAGCCCGGCCACCCCGCGAACGCCGCCCAGGAGCGCGCGTTCCACGAGGCCCTCGCCGCGGCCGAGGGGCTGGACCCCGAGGTCCGCCACCTCGCCAACTCCGCCGCCGGCATCCTGCGGCCGAGCAGCCGCCTCGACCTGGTGCGGTTCGGGCTGGCGTCCTACGGCCTCGACCCCGCGCCCGGCGAGACCCCCGACCTCGGGCTCGTCCCCGCGATGACGGTGCGCGCGCCGCTGGTGAGCGCCAAGGAGATCCCGGCCGGCGCGGGCGTCTCCTACGGCCACACCTGGGTCGCCGACACCGCGACGAGCGTCGGCTTGGTCCCGGTCGGGTACGCCGACGGCGTACTCCGCCAGGCCGGCAACGCCGCTCGGGTCCTCGTCGACGGCAGGCAGCGGGCGCTGCGCGGGCGGGTGTGCATGGACCAGTTCGTCGTCGACCTCGACGGCGACCTCCCCGAGCCCGGCGCGGAGGTCGTGCTGTTCGGCCCGGGCACCCGTGGCGAGCCGACGGCGCAGGACTGGGCCGAGGCCGCTGGCACCATCTCCTACGAGATCGTGACGCGCATCGGCGGCCGACTCATCCGGAGGTACACGGACGCATGAGGCTGCGCACCCACCTGATCGGCGCCACCGCGACCGCCGTCGGCCTCGCCGCCGCGGGCGCCGGTGCCGCCGCGCTCCAGCGCCGCCGGATCGTCGGCAGGAGCCCCGAGGAGCACCCGGCGTTCGGGAGCCTGCGCTCCGACCCGGTCACCGTGGTCGCCGACGACGGCACCCCGCTGCACGTCGAGGTCGACGAGCCGGAGCAGCCAGCGGGCGAGGTGACGCTCGTCTTCGTCCACGGGTACGCGCTGAACCTGGACTGCTGGCACTTCCAGCGCGAGCACTACCGCGGCCGGGTGCGCTCGGTGTTCTACGACCAGCGCTCGCACGGCCGCTCCGGCCGGTCGCCGCTGGGCAACGCCACCATCGACCAGCTCGGCAAGGACCTCCGCACGGTCCTGGACGACGTGACCGACGGCCCGGTCGTGCTCGTCGGCCACTCCATGGGCGGCATGACGATCGTGGCGCTGGCCGAGCAGTTCCCCGAGCTGCTCGGCGACAAGGTGGTCGGCGCCGCGCTGATCTCGACCACCGCCGGCGGCCTGGACCCGAGCCGGATCCTGTTCCCGATGGTCCCGGGCTGGGGCGTCTCCGGCGCCCTCCACCGCGGCGTCGCCACCCTCGCCCGCGGCCACCGCGCGGTCGACGGGCTGCGCCGGGTCGGCCGCAACGTCGCGCTGGTCGCGACCGACCAGCTCGCGTTCGGCGACGACGTGCCGGCGTCGTACGTCGACTTCGTCGACCGCATGCTCGGGGCGACGCCGTTCGAGGTGGTCGCGGAGTTCTTCCCGGGCTTCAGCGCGATGGACAAGTTCGACCACGTCGGCGCGCTCGCGAAGGTCCCCACCACGGTCATCTGCGGCACCGACGACAAGCTCACCTCGATCGGCCACAGCCGCAAGCTGCACAGCCGGATCGACGGCTCGGAGCTGCTGGAGTGCCACGGCGCCGGGCACATGGTGATCCTGGAGCGGCACGACGAGGTGAACGGCGAGCTCGACAAGCTGCTCGCCGCGACGGGGGCCGTCGCGTGACGCTCGAGGTCAGGCGCGTCGGCCCGGAGTCGGCGCCGGAGGTGTACGCCGTGGTGCGGGCCGCCTTCGAGGCGCGCCCACCGCTCGACCCGCCCGCGGCCGCGCTCACCGAGACCGAGGAGTCCCTCGCCGTCCGCCTCGCCGCGGGCGGCGGGCTGCTCGCCTGCCTCGACGGCGAGCCGGTGGGCGCGCTGGTGCTCGACCGGGTCGGCGCCACGACGTACCTCCGCCGCTTCGGGGTGCGCCCGGACGCGCAGGGCCACGGTGTCGCGACCGCGCTGATCGAGGCCGCGGTCGACGCGGCCGACGGGTCCGACGACCTCACCGTGGTCGCGCGCGAGGAGCTGCCGCAGACGCGGAGGTTCTGGGAACGGCAGGGGTTCCGCGAGATCGCGCGGGAGTCGCCGAACGTCGAGCTGCGCCGCTCGCTGCGCACCCACGTCGTGCAGGTGCCCGACGCCGACGCGATGCGCGGGCTGGGCCGCTCGCTCGCCGGGCAGCTCGGGGCGGGCGACCTGATCGTGCTGACCGGCGAGCTCGGCGCCGGCAAGACCACGCTCACCCAGGGGCTCGGCGCTGGGATGGGCGTGCGCGGCGACGTCACCTCGCCGACGTTCGTGATCGCACGGGTGCACCCGTCGCTGGTCGGCGGCCCCGACCTGGTGCACGTCGACGCCTACCGCCTGGGCGGCCTCGACGAGCTCGACGACCTCGACCTGGACGCCTCGCTCGACGACGCCGTCACCGTGGTCGAGTGGGGAGAGGGGCTGGCCGAGGGGCTCTCGGAGTCGCGGCTGGAGGTCGCGATCGTGCGCGGCGACGCTTCGCCGGACGAGGGACTCGACCCGCGGCGCGTCGAGATCACGCCGGTCGGGCCGCGCTGGCACGCACTCTCCTTCAGGGGGCTCGGATGAAGCTCGTGATCGTGACCGGCTCCGGGCGCAGCGGCACCAGCAGCGTCGCCGGCACCCTCAAGCGGCTCGGCCTGCACGTGCCGCAGCCGGAGGTCGAGGCCGACGAGTCGAACCCGCGCGGCTACTACGAGCCGCTGTGGGTGACCGAGTTCCACAAGGAGCTGCTGAACCCGATCCCGGTCCGCACCATCGACTCCCGCCCGACCGCGGCCGAGCGGGCCGCCGAGGCGGTCACACCCGAGGTCGAGGAGCGGCTGCGGGAGTGGCTCTCCGGCGAGCTCGGCCGGCCGCAGGTGGTGATCAAGGACCCGCGGGAGTTCTGGGTGCACGACCTGTGGCTGCGGGTGGCCGGCGAGCTGGGCGCGGAGGTCGCCACGCTCACCATGCTGCGCCATCCGACCGAGGTGGTGCGCAGCCGCGACACGGCGTACCTGACGGAGACGTCGGCGAGCTTCCGCCGCCGGCGCGAGACCACGAACGTCGCGGCCTGGGTGAACGCCGCCTTCGAGACCGAGCGCGCGACCCGCGGCCACCTCCGCGCGTTCGTGCCGTACGCCGACCTGCTCGCCGACTGGCGCGCGACGATGGCGCGGGCGGGGGAGCAGCTCGCGATCGGCTACGGCGACACGACCGCGCCGCACCCGGTGGACGACTTCCTCGACGCGCGGCTCAACCGCTCGCAGGTGGCCTGGGACGACCTCGAGGTCTCACCGCAGCTGGCGGACCTCGCCGACCGGACGTGGGCCGCGATGGGCGTGCTCGTGACGCGGCCGCACGACGAGGCCGCGATCGCCGACCTGACTTGGCTGCGGGAGGAGTACGTCGAGATGTACGAGTTCGCCGCCGCGATGGTGCTCGACGAGCAGACTGCTCAAACGGCGCAATTGCGCCGGAATCTCACCCGGCGGATCGAGAACAAGCAGCGCCGGATCGACGCGCTCAAGGCGCGTCTGGGGATCACCGACCAGCGAAACTAGGCGGCTCAGGGCCGGACTTGGCAGCCGAAACCGGGCGGATCAGCCCGACCTCTCCCACGGCGCCGCGACCGGGAAGTACGCCGTGAGGAAGCTCGACACCAGCTCCTCGACCCGCGCGGCCGGCAGCGCGTAGTCGTGGTGGTCGGCCAGGCAGACGAAGTCCTGCCGCCGGTCGAGGAGCTGGGTGAGCTGGCGGCCGACGTCGCTGTTGCTGAGGTTCACGAACGCGAGCTCGCCCTGCCCGACGTACGCCGACCCGGTGATCAGCCCGTAGTGCTGGGCGAGCGAGCTCAGCAGCGACAGGTCCGTGTCCGAGCGGAACGGCGCCCGCGCGGTCGCGGCGACCTCGTCGGGGAAGCGCCGCTCGATCTCCGCCAGCACCGAGACCCGGTGGGGGTGCGGGGTGTGCGCGAGGTTGTTGGTGATGGCCACGCCGAAGGCCGACCGCAGCAGCCGCCGGTTGTTCCACGCCGCCTTGAGGTACGGCGGTGCGCCCGGTGCGTCCTCGAGGCCGACGGTCGTCTCGGACAGGAACGCCGCGAACTGCCCGGCCGGGCCGAAGAACGCCTCGGGCCGCAGCGGCCGGCCGAGGAACACGTCGTCGTTGAGGTAGATCCACTGCTCGGTCAGGCCGGGCACCCGGTGCAGCCCGGTCTCGATCGCGTGGGAGTTGAAGGTCGGCAGCGCGTCGGCGGGCAGGATCTCGCGGTGGTCGACGACGCGGACCTGCGGATGCGACGTGTCCAGCCACGGAGGCACCTGACCCGCGGTGACCAGGTGGAGGCGGCGTACCCACGGAGCGAAGAGATGGACGCTGCGCATGGAGTAGCGCAGCTCGTCGCGGGAGAGGAACCGCGCGCGGCCGCTGGACTCCCGGGTCAGCGCGGTGCCGGCGAGCTCGGCGAGGCGGCGCTCGCGGGCGTCGTTCCACGCCTCGTCGCCGCCGTCGACCCAGGTGTAGACGACGTCGACGGGGAAGCGGCACTCCTCGACCGTCGGCTCGGTCATTACCGCCAGCGTCCGGACGGGCACGCCCTCGACCTCCGCGTCGACGCTGGGGGTGCCGCGCGGGATCCGGTGGGCGTAGCGGTTCGGGGTCGGCGACACGAGCTCGCCGTCGACGCCGGCCTCCCAGAACTCCACCGCCACGCCGCAGCCCTGGCTCAGCACGCCGGTCCCGGGCCACGGCTCGAGCACCAGCTGGCTGCGGCGGCCGCGGCGCAGGTCGGTCGCGAGATCGGCCACCGGGCCGCGGCGCTCGGGCCAGCCGGCGGTGGCGGGGTCGCGCAGGGAGAGGTACGGCGGGAGCGCGGCCCCGGCAAGGCCGGCGAGGAAGCCGTCGCGGGCGTCCATCGGCAGCACCACGGTCGGCTCGGACGTCTCGTGGGGCGGGATCACGAACCACTCGTCGGTGGCCGAGCGGGCGACGTCCGCGGCGAGGGCGAGGATGGCGCGCCGGGCCTCGGCGGGCGTGGTGTCGGTGACGGCGTGGTCCGGCGTCTCCACCGGCTGCGGGGCTGGTCGGGGGTCGCCGCGGCGGGCGCGGGCCTCCTCGAAGATCCGGACCCAGCGGGCGGCGAGGTCGCCGGCGTCGTACTGCTTCGACGACGCGAGCGCCCCCTCGCCGAGCCGGCGGCGCAGGTCGTCGTCGGTCGCGAGGCGCAGCAGCGCGCTGGCCATGCCGGCGACCGAGCCCGGCGCGACGAGCAGGCCGTTGACCTCGTGCCGGACGATCTCGCGCGGGCCGGACGGCGCGTCGAAGCTGGCGACGGGCACGCCCGCGGCCATCGCCTCCTGCACGACGAGCGGGAAGCCCTCGGCGCGCGAGGTCAGCGCCGCGACGCTCGCCTTGGCCCACTCGCCGGCCATGTCGGTGGTGCTGCCGGGCAGCTCGACGCGGTCGTAGAGCCCGAGCTTGCGGACCTGGCGGCGGATCTCCGGGCGGGCCGGGCCGTCGCCGTGGATCCGCAGCCGCCAGTCCGGGATCCGGTCCGCGACCTCGGAGAACGCCTGCACCAGGCGGCCGAACTGCTTCTCCATCACCAGCCGGCCGGCCGAGACGATGAGCGGCTGGTCGAGCCGGGAGCGGGGCGTGAAGCCGAGCGGGAGCGGGTTGGGCATCACGACGATCTCGGGGCAGACGGCGCCGAGCTGCTCGCGCAGCCAGTCCGCGGTGCTCGGCGTCAGCATCGCGACGACGTCGGCGCGCGGCGCGAACGCGAGCAGCGGCTCGAGCCCGGCGGTGCGGTCGGAGGAGGAGCGGTGCTCCTGGTGGACGAGTACGGCGGTGCGCGGCACCAACTGCGCGGCGACGGCCAGCAGCGCGGGCGTCACGGTGACCACGACGTCGGCGTCGAGGCGGGGCAGGGCGTCGAGCATCGCGGCGTCGGTGAGGGCCGAGAACTGGCCGTCCCACCGCGGCGGCACCAGCACCGACGGGCGGTCGTGGAGGGCGGGGGAGTCGCGGACGTCGGCGAGGTAGGCGACCTCGACCCGCGGGTCGATGCCGTAGTGCGGGGCATCGGCACTGCGGGTGATGCTCACCAGCCGGACGTCGTGGCCCTCGTCCGGCAGGGAGACCAGCGCGTTGGCCTGGGTGATCGCCGAGCGGGAGGTGCCGCCCATGCCGTCGAGGTTGAAGACGACGAACGCGATCCTCATCGCACGACCAGCTCCCCGGCCGGCGACCAGCGCAGCGGCCCGGGCAGCAGCACGGCCTGGCCGGGGGTCGCGAGGTCGTTGGCGCGGCGGCGCAGCGGCAGGTCGCCGGGGTGTGCCCGCACGGGACCGGTCGGGCCGGAGGTGAGGACGGCCGACCCGTCGACCACCGGGAACGACGCGTCGCCGACCCGGACCGCGGTGACCTCGCCGGCCAGCGTCACCCGTACGCCGTCGCCCTCGACCGCGAAGCCGAGCACGTCGACGCCCGGAGCGCGCCGGTCACGCCGGACCCGGAGGGTGCCGGCGTCGGTGCGCACGAGGTCGCACTGCCACGGCCCGTCGGGCGGCACGCGGGTGGTGCCCTTCGCGACGGGCCCGATCGTCACCGGCTCGCCGTCGACGAGCACGTCCCACTCGCCCTCGCCGCCGGGCAGGTCCAGGCCGCCGGCAGGATCGCCGGCGAGCGTGTGCACCGCGCCGGACGCGTCGCGGAGCGCGGGCGTGCCGTCGACGGACAGCCAGAGCCGGCGACCGTCGAGGATCCCGGCGTACGCCGCGACGGGGCCGCCGGAGGAGGAGCGCCGGCGCGTGCGCAACACGGACGGATCAGAGCCCCGTGACGCCCTCGTCGCCGTACCCCTCGGCCTGCTCGTCGAAGGTCTCGTGCTCGAGCAGGTGGAGGATCGGTACGCCGAGGCGGCGGCGCGCCTTCGACGTCCAGTCGAGGTGGAAGAACTCGGCGACCACATGCGGGCGGGTCAAGATGATCGCCTCGCGGCCGTCGACCTCGGTGACCTTGGCGGCGAGCGCGTCGATCGGCGGGTCGACGACGATCTCGCCGCGCACGATCGCGCCGCTCCTCCGCAGCGCCTCGAGGGTCTGGCGCAGCTCGGCCCGGGAGCGGTCCTCGCAGTCCTTGCGGACCGCCTCGAGGTCGACCTCGCTCATCGGCATCGTCGGCGAGGCGAGCATGTCGCCGGCGGTGAGCGAGCCCATCGCGGACTCGATCCGGGCCGCGGCGTCCTCGAGCGGCAGCAGCACGTGGTAGGTCACCGGCTGGTCCAGGCCCTCGTGCAGCGAGTGCACCTGCGCGGCGTCCTGGTCGGTCAGCGCCTGCTCGATGAGCAGGACGACGTCGTAGTCCTCGGTGGTGCTGTTCTCGGACATGGCCCCGCCTCTCAGTCGACGCCCAGAATCCTAGCCAGGTCGTAGGAGACGGGCTCCTCCAACTGGTCGTAGCCGCACGAGGCCGGGTCGCGGTCCGGCCGCCAGCGCCTGAACTGGGCCGTGTGCCGGAACCGGTGTCCCTCCATGTGGTCGTACTTCACCTCGAGCACCCGCTCGGGCCGCAGCGGCGTGAACGAGAGGTCCTTGCCCTGGCTCCAGCGGCTCTGCGTGCCGGGCACGCGGTCCGCCCCCGTGGATGTGCCGGGTGCGGTCAGGAACTCCTGCCAGCGGCCCCACGGGTGGCCCTCGATCGGCACCACCAGCGGTTGCAGCTCCGCGATCAGCTCGGCCCGGCGCTGCGCGGTGAAGCTGGCACTGACGCCGACGTGCTGGAGCTCGCCGTCGGCGTAGAGGCCCAGCAGCAGGCTGCCGAGCAGCGGCCGCTCCGGGGTGCTGGTCTTGTGCTCGCGGTAGCCCGCCACCACCACGTCGGCGGTGCGCTCGTGCTTGACCTTGAGCATGGCGCGGGCGTTCGGCTGGTACGGCGCCTCCAGCGGCTTGGCCACCACCCCGTCGAGCCCGGCGCCCTCGAACTGTCGGAACCACTCCTCCGCCTCGGCCGGGTCGGTGGTGGTGCGGGTGAGGTAGCAGGGGCCGGTCAGCCCCGACAGTGCCTCCCCGAGGGCCGCGCGCCGCTCCCCGAAGGGACGATCGGCGTACGACTCGTCGCCGAGGGCGAGCAGGTCGAAGGCGACGTACGACGCCGGCGTCCTCTCGGTGAGCAGCTCGATCCGGGACTGTGCCGGGTGGATGCGCTCCTGGAGCACCTCGAACTCGAGCCTCTCCCCGACGGCGACGAACAACTCGCCGTCGAGCACGCACCGCTGCGGCAACTGCTCCCGCATCGCCGCGACGACCTCGGGGAAGTAGCGGGTCAGCGGCTTGGTGTTGCGGCTGGCGAGCTCGACCTCGTCGCCGTCCTTGAACACCAGGCAGCGGAAGCCGTCCCACTTGGGCTCGAAGCTGTAGCCATCGCTGGTCGGGATCCTGGCGGTCGCCTTCGCGAGCATGGGCAGCACCGGAGGCATCAGAGGTAGGTCCACGGCTCAACCGTAGTGTCGGTGGGTCGCTCGACGGTGCGAGCCGATGAACGAGAAGTCGGTGCTGCCTCCGTCCTGATGGCGTGGATTGCTCGCTATGCTGATGGCCGTACAGTGGACGTACGGGAGGAACTATGGCTGACACGATCGCGCGCCGTCGCAGCCGGCGCATGGAACTGCGCACCACCGATGAGGAGCGGGCGCTGATCGACCGCGCGGTGGCGGTGTCGGGCACGGACCTGACCGAGTTCGTCGTCACCCATGCTTCGGAGGCTGCACGGCGGGTGCTGGCCGACCGTCAGTCCTTCGAGCTCGACGCCGGTGCGCTTGCAGCGTGGGAGGAGCTCAACTCCCGGCCTGCGCGTGAGCTGCCGGGACTGGCTGCGCTGTTCCGCCGCCCGTCGCCGTTCGCCGAGTGAGCTACCGCGCGCCCGCGCCTCTCGGGCCGGCGCATCTCGTCGACGATTTCGAATGCGGCTCCGTCGAACAGACGGAGTGGCTGAGGCGGTTCGCTCGTCAGTCGGCATCAATGGGTACGACGAAGATCCTCGTCGTCACGGAGACCGGCTCAGATCGGGTCGTCGCGTACTACGCCTGGTGCATGGGGCAGCTTGCGATCGGCGATGCTCCGGAGCGACTGCGAACGGGTGCCGGACGGTATCCCCAGCCAGTTGCCCTGCTTGCCAGGCTCGGCGTCGATCTCACACACGAAGGCAAGGGACTCGGCGCTGGGCTCCTGATGGATGTCATCGCTCGGGTCGCCGCGCTCTCCGACGAGATCGGCTGCCGCGGCCTCCTGATCCACGCCGAGTCGCAGACCGCCCGAGACTTCTACCTCCATCTGGTGCCGGAGTTCGAGCGGAGTCCGACCGATGAGCTGCACCTCGTGCTCCTGCTCAAGGACATCAGGCGCACGCTCGGGCTCTAGGCTCAGCACCGGTTGAACACCACCCGGCGACGCGCGTTCCACTTCGGCTCCAGTTGGACGTCGGGAAGCAGCGCGGGGGCCTTCTCGAGAAGGCGCAGGTAGTCACGGGAGCGACTCGTGTCGGGCGCCGGCGAGGATGAACTGGCCCGCGCGGGTCGAGGTTTCAGGCGACTCTTGATCGCGTCGAGGACGATTGGCGCGTGCTGGTCCTCGTCGATCAGCGCCGGTCGCGAATCGCCGCCGGCGCAGAGTGCCGCCTAGTCCGTAGCCTGGCCAGGCCTGGTCAACCGACATACGATGGCTGCCATGGCCACCGTCAACGTCTACGAGGCGAAGTCCTCCCTCGGCCGGCTGATCGCCGCCGCGGAGGCGGGCGAGACGACCGTCATCGCGCGCAACGGCAAGCCTGTCGCCCAGCTCGGCCCGGTCGCTCAGCGCGCTGTTCGCGTCCCGGGGCGGATGAAGGGGCGGGTCCGGGTCTCGGGCGACTTCGATGAGTGGACCGAGGATGACGAGGTGGCCTGGTACGGCGACGGCTCGGATCCGCTCGCGTCGTGAGGCTGATCCTCGACACTCACATCCTGTTGTGGTGGTGGGACGACTCCTAAGCTGTCGGAGGAGCTGCGCGGCATGATCGCCGACCCGGATCACGACGCGTTCGTCTCTGCGGTCTCGATCGCCGAGATCGCGGTCAAGAAGTCGATCGGGCGGCTGGTGGTCGACGACGACTTCGGTCAGGGGATCGAGGGCGACGGCTTCATCGAGCTTCCTCTCACCGCCGCTCACGGCGGCAGGGTCGCGTCACTTCCGCTGCTTCACCGCGACCCGTTCGACCGGATGCTGGTCGCGCAGGCACAGGTCGAGGGTGCGACTCTGATCACCGTCGACGAGATGGTCAAGCAGTACGACGTCAGCACCCTGCCCTGACCGTCGACAGCGACACAGGCCGTCCGTTCGGACTCCGGCTGGACGCCGGAAGCATCGCCAGGACCTCGCCCCACGTGGCAACTTGGCCAGCATCGGCTCCTCAGCCGTAGGGGGCGGCAACGATAGAAGGGCCCCATGTCGTTGCGTGTTGCGCATCATGCTACACTACGGGAGTGATCAGGTCCTGCAAGCACAAGGGCTTGCGCGATCTGTTCGAGAAGGGCTCGGTCAAGGGCGTGCAGCCGGCGCATGCAAGGCGATTGCGCCTCCAGCTCGCGGCTCTGCATACGGCGCAGACGATCGATGACATGGATGTGCCCGGCTATCGGCTCCACCAACTCAAGGGGCCGGACCGGGGGCGGTGGTCGATCACCGTCAACGGCAACTGGAGAGTGACGCTCGAGTTCCGCGATGGGGACGCCTACGTCTTGAACTATGAGGACTACCACTGATGGCTACGACCACGCCGACGACGATGTACGACCCGCCCCGCCCCGGCGAGTTCATCGCCGAGACCTACCTCGAGCCCTTCAATCTCAGTGCTCGTGTCCTTGCCGGGAAGCTCGAGGTCTCTGCTTCGACCCTGACGCGGGTGCTCAACGGGTCGAGCCGCATCACGCCCGAGATGGCGCTCCGGCTCTCGCGCGTGCTCGGCCGTTCGGCTGAGAGTTGGCTGGCGATGCAGGATGCGCGTGACCTCTGGGAGGCTCGTTCGAAGCTCGACGTCGAGCGGCTGACACCGGTTGACTTCGCGGCCGTCTGAGCGCGGCTGCTGGCAGCGAGGCGCCGCCTGACGTCATCCGGACGGTGGAAGGGGACACACTGTCCGGATGACGTCTGCCGGGCCGAGATGCCGCCCCGCCGGGCGGGCCTTAGCCTGGGTGCAGCAATCAGAGCAATCCCCGGTTGGTCTGCCGGCAGGGCCCGCCTGACTTTGAATCAGGACTAGCGACGTAGGTTCGACTCCTACCCGGGGAGCGTGAGCCAGCTGACCGTCGTCGTCCTGGCCGCCGGTGGCGGCACCCGGATGAGGTCCAAGACCATGAAGGTGCTGCACCCGATCGCGGGGCGCACCATGATCGGCCACGTCCTGGCCGCCGCGCGGGCGGTCGAGCCGGCGCGGATCGTGGCGGTGGTCGGGCACCAGCGCGAGCAGGTCGGTTCGCACATCCTCGAGCTGGTGCCGGACGCCGTACTGGCGGTGCAGGAGGAGCAGCTCGGCACCGGCCATGCGGTCCGGATGGCGGTCGAGGCGGCGGCCGAGAGCGGGCAGGGCATCGATGGCACCGTCTTGGTGGCGTACGGCGACACGCCCCTGTTGCGCGGGGAGTCGCTGCGCGACTTCGCGGCCGAGCACGAGGCGGCGCAGCGGGCGGTCAGCGTCCTCAGTGGTGTCGTCGCCGACCCGTTCGGCTACGGCCGGGTGCTGCGCAACGACGAGGGCGACGTCGAGGCGATCGTCGAGGAGAAGGACGCGACCCCCCAGCAGCGCGAGGTCTGCGAGATCAACTCGGGGATCCTCGCCTTCGACGCCGAGTTCCTGCTCTCGGCGCTGCCGCGGATCGGCAACGACAACGCCAAGGGCGAGTACTACCTGACCGACGCGATCGGCCTGGCCCGTGAGGACGGCCTGACCGTCGGGGCCTACCCGATCGACGACGTGATGCAGACCGAGGGCGTCAACGACCGCGCGCAGTTGGCGCGGTTGGGCGCGGAGATGAACCGCCGCATCGTCGACGGCTGGATGCGCGCGGGCGTCACCGTGATGGACCCCGCCACCACCTGGATCGACGCCGACGTGGCGCTCGCGCCCGACGTGACGATCCTGCCCGGCGTGCAACTGCTCGGCGCGACCGCCGTCGGCGAGGACGCGGTGGTCGGCCCGGACTGCACCCTCAAGGACTGCGAGGTCGGCAGCGGCGCCCGCGTCGTACGCACCCACGGCGAGCTCGCCGTGATCGGCGCCGGCGCGAGCGTCGGCCCGTTCTCCTACCTGCGGCCGGGCACCGCGCTCGGCGCGGGCGGCAAGATCGGCGGCTTCGTCGAGACCAAGAACGCGCAGATCGGCGAGGGCGCCAAGGTCCCGCACCTCTCGTACGTCGGGGACGCCGAGATCGGCGAGGGCACCAACATCGGCGCCGGCACGATCTTCGCCAACTACGACGGCGTGCAGAAGAACCGCACGAAGGTCGGCCGGCACGCCACGACGGCGTCGAACAACACGTTCGTCGCGCCGGTCGAGATCGGTGACGGCGCCGCGACCGGCGCTGGCACCGTCGTACGCCGCGACGTGCCGCCCGGGGCCCTCGCGGTGTCCGGCGGACCCCAGCGGAACCTGGCGGAGTGGGCGCTGCGGAAGCGCGCCGGGACGGCCCAGGCGGAGGCGGCCGAGGCGGCCCTGGAGGACCGGTCGGGCGACCGACGGGAGGGTGAACGGGACGTGGCAGAATCCTGATCGACGGCCTCCGGCGATCGAGGGAGCGGCAACCGTGACCGGATACAAGAAGACCACCGAGAAGAACCTGATGGTCTTCAGCGGTCGGGCCCACCCCGATCTCGCCGAGGAGGTCGTGGCGCTGCTGGGCACCGACCTGGTCCCGCAGTCGGCCTACGAGTTCGCGAACTCCGAGATCTACGTGCGCTACGAGGAGTCGGTCCGCGGGTGCGACGCCTTCGTGATCCAGAGCCACACGGCGCCGATCAACGAGTGGATCATGGAGCACCTGATCATGGTCGACGCCCTCAAGCGCGCGTCGGCCAAGCGGATCACGGTCGTGATGCCGTTCTACGGCTATGCCCGCCAGGACAAGAAGCACAAGGGCCGCGAGCCGATCTCGGCGCGGCTGATGGCCGACCTGTTCAAGACCGCGGGCGCCGACCGGCTGATCACCGTCGACCTGCACGCCGACCAGATCCAGGGCTTCTTCGACGGCCCCGTCGACCACCTGATGGCGCTGCCGATCCTTGCGGCGCATGTGAAGGAGAGGTACGGCGACCAGCCGCTCGCGGTCGTCTCGCCCGACGCCGGCCGGATCAAGGTCGCCGAGCGCTGGTCGTCGCGCCTCGGCGGCGCGCCGCTGGCGTTCATCCACAAGACCCGCCGCGTGGACCGGCCCAACGAGATCGTCGCGAACCGGGTCGTCGGCGACGTCACCGACCGGATGTGCGTGCTGGTCGACGACATGATCGACACCGGCGGCACCATCGTGAAGGCCGCCGAGGCCCTGATGGCCGACGGCGCCGCGGGCGTGGTCATCGCCGCGACCCACGCGATCCTCTCCGACCCGGCCGTGGACCGGCTCAAGAACTCGCCGGCCGCCGAGGTCGTCGTCACCAACACCCTGCCGCTCAGCGCCGACCGCGAGTTCGACAAGCTCACCTGCCTCTCGATCGCGCCGCTGGTGTCGCGCGCGATCCGCGAGGTCTTCGAGGACGGCTCGGTCACCTCGATGTTCGACGGCAACACCTGACGATTGGCCCTCTCGGCGTACCGCCGCTAGGCTGGCGCGGTTGCCTCGGCGAGGGAGCTCCCCGGAGTCTCTGGGTGCTCCGTGATCGACAGGGCTGGCTGATCGTTCCGATCGAGCCGAGCCGTCGTGCCGAGGCCCGCAGACGAAGAGCAGCAGCCAGTACGCACCGAGGAGCAGTCCGCATGTCCGAGAAGATCAAGGCCGAGGCCCGCACCGAGTTCGGCAAGGGTGCGGCCCGCCGGATCCGCCGCGAGGACAAGGTTCCCGCCGTCATCTACGGCCACGGGAACGACCCGATCCACGTCACGCTGCCGGGCCACGCCACCATGATGGCGCTCAAGCACGGCGGCGCGAATGCGCTGCTCGAGCTCGAGATCGAGGGCAAGTCCCAGCTCGCCCTGACCAAGCAGGTCCAGGTCGACCCGATCAGGCGGCACCTCGAGCACGTCGACTTCGTGGCGGTGAGGCGCGGCGAGAAGGTCACCGTCGACGTGCCGGTCCACCTGGTCGGCGAGGCCGCCAAGGAGACCCTGGTCGTCACCGAGAACGCCACCATCCAGATCGAGGCCGAGGCGACGCACATCCCCGAGTACGTCGAGGTCGACATCGCGGGCGCCGAGGTCGGCACCCAGATCCACGCCTCCGACCTCACGCTCCCGTCCGGCAGCACCCTGCTGACCGACGGCGAGACCCTGGTCGTCAACGTGACCCAGCAGGTCTCCGCCGAGGCCCTCGAGGCCGAGCTCGAGGCCGCCGAGGCCGAGGCCGGCATCGAGAAGGACGAGGCCGACAAGGACGTCGACGAGGTCGGCGCCGAGGACGCTCCCGCCGAGGGCGAGGCCACGTCGCAGGAGTGATCCTCCGCGCTCGGTGGTCGAGCCGGTCGAGACTCAGGAAGGGCCCGGATCCGATGGCCGACTCCACGCCGGTGTGGCTGGTGGTCGGGCTCGGCAATCCGGGCCCGACCTACGCCGGCCACCGGCACAACGTGGGCTACCTCGTCGTCGACGAGCTCGCCCGGCGGATGGGCGCGCCGTTCCGCGCACACAAGTCCGGCCGGGCCGAGGTCGTCGAGGGCCGGCTCGGGGCCCCCGGTACGCCGGGGCCGCGGGTCGTGCTGATGAAGGCGCGCTGCTACATGAACGAGTCGGGCGGGCCGGTCAAGCAGCTCGCGTCGTTCTACAGGGTGCCGCCGGCGCGGGTCGTCGCGATCCACGACGAGCTGGACATCCCGTTCGACACGATGCGGGTCAAGCTCGGCGGCGGCGACAACGGCCACAACGGCCTGCGCTCGATGCGCTCCTCGCTCGGCACCGGCGACTTCCACCGCGTCCGGGTCGGCATCGGCCGGCCGCCCGGCCGCCAGGACGTCGCCGACTTCGTGCTGTCCACCTACTCCTCGGCCGAGCGGAAGATCCTGCCGTTCTGTGTCGACCGGGCCGCCGACGCTGTCGAGTCGCTGGTGAGCGACGGCCTCGAACGGACCCAGCAGAGCTACAACTCGTAAGGTGTCCGCCGTGACCTTCGATCCCGGAACCCCGCCCGCAGCCGCCGCCTCCGACGACCACGTGCTTGCCACCTGGCTCGCCACCGTCGCGGGGGAGCGCCTGCTCGAGGTCCGGGGCGAGGGCCTCGAGGGCCGCGAGCTCAAGGACGCCGGCGACCGGGCCGCGCACGAGCTGCTGATGGACCTGCTCGCCCAGCACCGACCCGAGGACGGCGTGCTGTCGGAGGAGGGGAAGGACGACAAGGCCCGCCTCGACAACAGCCGGGTCTGGATCGTCGACCCGCTCGACGGCACCCGCGAGTTCTCCGAGGTGCCCCGCGACGACTGGGCCGTGCACGTCGCGCTCTGGCAGGACGGCGACCTGGTCGCCGGTGCCGTCGCCCAGCCCGCGCTCGGGGAGACGTTCAACACGGGCCGGCCGCCCGTCGTACCGCCCTCGACGTCGGAGCGTCCGCGGATCGCGGTGTCGCGCAGCCGCCCGCCGGCGTTCGTGCACGCGCTCGCCGAGGAGCTCGACGCCGAGCTGGTGCCGATGGGGTCGGCCGGCGTGAAGGTCATCTCGGTGGCCCGCGACGTCACCGACGCCTACGTGCACGCGGGCGGTCAGTACGAGTGGGACTCGGCCGCGCCGGTCGCGGTCGCCCGGGCGGCGGGGCTCTTCACCTCGCGCGTCGACGGCACGCCGCTGCGCTATAACCAGGACGACGTCTACCTCCCGGACCTCATCGTCTGCCGCCCCGAGCTGGCCGAGCGGATCGTCGCGTTCGTCAAGCGGCACGACCTCACCGGTTGAGGCCGGCGGCGTACGCCGGGAGGATGGGCGCCATGACCGCGTTCGTCTCGCACACGACCATCGACTGTCGCAACGCCTACGAGCTCTCCGAGTGGTGGAAGCCGGTGCTCGGCTACGTCGACATCGAGGGCGACCCGAACGAGTCCGGGCACGAGGAGTGCATGATCCGCGACCCCGAGACCGGCCACCAACTGCTCTTCATCGAGGTGCCCGACGACAAGGTCGTCAAGAACCGCGCGCACCTCGACCTGCGCCCGCGGACGGCGTCGCGCGACGAGGAGTTGGCGACGCTGCTGGCCCAGGGTGCCACCGTGGTCACCGACCACCGCGGCATCCACGGTCCGGGGTCGGGCTGGGTGACCCTCGCCGACCCGGATGCTGCCGGACCAATAGAGGGACCCACGACGGGATGGGTGTGCTTGCCGATCCCGAGGGAAACGAATTCTGTCTGCTCCGGAGCCTGGCCGAGGTGGGGGCCGCCCAGGGCATCCCGCAGACGTCCTGAGCCCGAAGCTGCCGGACCCGCACCCGTGGGCCGGTCCATCCGTCCATCGTGGGGGTCCGACCTAGCAGCGGATGCTTCTGTGGACAACCGGGTTCCACGAGCTGGGCCATGCCCTACGGTCGGCACGTGCCGGAGGCCTGCCGATGACGATCTCGATCCCGGACCTCCTGGCAACCAATGTGGCACCCCGGGCTGAGTTCGCCTACATCGACGACAGCGGCGACCCCGGGTGGAAGTCCGGTGCCACCAAGACGTTCGGCCTCGGGTGCGTCCTGGTGCCCGTAGACCACTGGTCCTCCCGGCTGGACCTGATGGTGGAGATGCGGCGAGAACTCAAGCGGCTCTACGGTCTGCGCCTGCGGGATGAGGTGAAGGGCGAATGGCTGTGCAACATCAAGAAGCACTTCCTCGACCTGGGCCTGGGCGACGGTCAGTTGAGGGACATCTACCAACGCCACCTGCGGGTTGCCCCGCTGGTGGCCTCCGGGGCGTTCTCGGTGGTCATGCACAAGGGGCGCATCCGCAAGACCGACACCGACCTGGAGTACTGGTGCTGGGAGTACCTCCTCCAACGCCTGCGACTGCGGACCATCGAGACCGGCGCGCCGATCATCCTGGTCCACGACAACGGCAGCGCGAACCTGCGGATCAGGGCGCACGTCCGCCGGTACCGCAAGATCGGCTGGGTCCAGGACCGCACCACTGCGGCCCCGATGCTGATCGAGGACCCGGTTCCCAGAGACTCTCAGCACAGCTACTTCGTGCAGCTGGCCGACCTCGCGGCGTACGCCGCCACCCGGGCGGTGCTGCCTCCGCTGGGGAAGCGGGCACGCATCTGCAATGACCGCATGTGGAACGAACTCGGCACGTGCCGGGTCCAGGCGGTGTCGGATCGCCGCGACGGCATCGTCGTCTGGCCCGCCTGACAAGAAGGGAGGCCCCCTACGCGGGGGCCTCCTTGACCGCGAACTCGGTGGCCCGCATGCGCGGGTCGAGCTCACGTGACAAACGTAGCGGGTGGGTGTCCATGTGGACAACGGAACACGCGGAGGCGCCGTCACGTCCTGTCGCCCCTGTTCGGGTGTGGCCCTGGCGTGTGCGGTGCGGGGCCTGGACCCGCACCCATGCCTGCCGCCTGAGGACAAGGCGCGCTGGCGCCTGTCTCGAAACCACCGCCACGACGGGCCGCGGTGGTTTCGAGACGGTTGCTGCGCAACCTCCTCGACCACCGGGGGTGTTGCTGCGCAACCTCCTCGACCACCGTGCACACCGCCGGGCCACCGCTGCGCGAACGACAGTTGAACGGCGGTCGAGCACGCTCCCGTGGCCCGTTCGGGCCATGGGCGACGGACGGGCATGACCCGTTCGGACTACGTGGAACCTCGGCGGCGTACTTGTTGGGCAAAGGGGGCCGCGCTGTTCGTCCGGCGTTCACCGTGGGCGGGCCAAACGTTCCGGTGACCTCCTGACACTGCTGGCGATTCAGCAGCCCGCTCCACGGAGCGACCGCCAGGAAGCAGCGCGTGACCACCCTCCCCGTCCCAGACGACGGCACCACCGACGTCCGGCCCCGCATGATCTCCCGCACGGCGACGGGGGCGGATGCGGTCTTCGTGCACGCGAGCCGGATGGTCGGCGCGACCGTGCTGGTCATCACCGGCGGGGTGGGCATCTTCCTGGGCTGGCAGGCGTTCCCGACGCTGCGCTACTACGGCCTCGGCTTCTTCACCGAGGCGTCCTGGCAGCCCGAGGCCGACGTGCTCGGCATCGTCGCGGTGCTCACCGGCACCGTGTGCGTGGCCCTGGTCGCGATGACGATCGCGTTCCCGCTGGCGCTGGCGACCGCGCTCTACATCAGCGAGTACGCCCCGGCCTCGATCCGGAGCCTGCTGGTCTCACTGGTCGACCTGATGGCCGCGGTGCCGTCGATCATCTGGGGTCTCTGGGGCTACTTCCTGGTGATGCCGTACGCCGCCGATCTCGCGGTGTGGCTGGACCGGAACCTCGGCTGGGTCCCCTTCTTCGACGTGACCAACGCCGACCCGAACGCGGCGGTCCCGGACGTCTCCCGCTACAGCTTCAGCATGTTCGCCGCCGGCATCGCGGTGGCGATGATGGTGCTGCCGATGTCCTGCGCGGTGATGCGCCAGGTGTTCTCGCAGACGCCGCCGGGGGAGAAGGAGGCCGCGCTCGCGCTCGGCGCCACCCGCTGGGGCATGGTCCGCTCGGTCGTGCTGCCCTTCGGCCGCGGCGGCATCATCGGCGGCACCATGCTCGGGATGGGCCGCGCGCTCGGCGAGACCATCGCGGTGCTGCTGATCCTCTCGCCGTCCTTCGAGGTCAAGGGCCGGGTGCTCGAGATCGGCGGCAACACCGTCTCCGCGCTGATCGCCGGCCGCTTCGGCGACGCCAGCAAGAGCCAGCTCTCGGCGCTGCTCGCCGCCGGCTTCGTGCTGTTCCTCATCACCCTCGTCGTCAACACGATCGCCGCCGTGATCGTCAACCGAAGCCGCTCGGGCGCCGGGACGGACGCCTGATGACACTCACGCCCGAGGCCGGCAGCAAGATCGTCGGCGAGACGTTCCTGCCGACGTACGACGAGGACGCGCCGCCGCCGGTGCCGCGGCCCTCGCTCGGGCGGCCGACGCTCGACGAGCGGTTCCTGCAGATCGGCACCTGGGCCTCGGCGCTCGGCCTCGCCTGGCTGATCACCCAGCGGCTGCTGCCGCTGCCCGGTCTGCCGTGGCTGCTGGTCGTGTGGTTCGTCTGCGTGCTGCTGGTGACCACGGTGACGTCCGGGCTGTCCGGCGGCTGGGTCGAGGTCCGCGACCGGGTCGCCGCGAACGTCATCACCGTCGGCGCCCTGGTCGTCGGCGCGGTCCTGGTCAGCGCGGTCGTCTTCGTGGTGCTGCGCGGCTGGCGGCCGCTGATGCACGTCAACTTCTTCGTCGACGACATGGCGGGCGTCGGGCCCAAGGACCCCTTCGACCTGGGCGGCGTCGCCCACGCGGTGCTCGGCTCGCTGATCCAGGTGGGCATCGCGATCGCGATCACGCTGCCGCTCGGCATCGGCACCGCGGTCTTCATGAGCGAGGTCGGCGGCCGGTTCTCCCGCATCGTGCGCACCGTCGTCGAGGCGATGACCGCCCTGCCCTCGATCGTGGCCGGCCTGTTCATCTACACGGTCTTCATCGTCGCGCTCGGCTTCCCGCGCTCCGGGCTGGCCGCCGCGCTCGCCATCGGCGTGATGATGCTGCCGATCATCGCGCGCGCCGCGGACGTGGTGCTGCGCGTCGTACCCGACGGCCTGCGCGAGGCGAGTCTCGCGCTCGGCGCCAGCCGCTGGAAGACGGTGTGGCACGTCGTGCTCCCGACCGCGCGGCCCGGCCTCGCGACCGCCTGCATCCTCGGGATCGCCCGCGGCATCGGCGAGACCAGCCCGGTGCTGCTGACCTCCGGCAACGCCCAGTTCTTCGTGACCAACCCGACCGACGGCGTCATGAACTCGCTGCCGCTGTTCATCTACTCCACGGTCCGCTCGGGCGAGCCGAACGCGATCGCGCGGGCGTTCGCCGCCGCCACCGTGCTGCTCGCCGTCGTGCTCGTCCTCTTCGTGGTCGCCCGTCTGGTCGCGCGGCCGAAGCGGGCCAGGGCCAAGCGGTCGCGGCGCCCCCGCCCCGTCGTCGTCCAGGAGACCCCGTGACCCGCCTCGCCCGCGCCGCCCTCGCCTTCGTGCTGGCGCTCGCCTGCGTCGCCTCGCTGCCCGGGACCGCGACCGCGGCCGCCTATGCGCAGATCGAGGGCACCGGCTCGACCTGGTCGGAGCTGATCGTCCAGCAGTGGATCGCCGACGTCGACGCCAACGGCATGAAGGTCGTCTACACCGGCGGCGGCTCGACCAAGGGCCGCAAGGACTTCGCGCAGGACAGCACCGACTTCGCGATCTCCGAGATCCCCTATCAGGGCACCGACGAGCGCGGCCAGGCCGACACCAGCAACGGCCGCGAGTACGCCTACCTGCCGATCGTGGCCGGCGGCACGGCGTTCACCTACCAGCTCAAGGTCGGGGGCGAGCTGGTCCGCAACCTGCGGCTCTCCGGCGAGACGATCGCGAAGATCTTCACCAACCAGATCACCGACTGGAATGACCCCGCGATCACCAAGGACAACAACGGTCGCAAGTTCCCCTCGCTGCCGATCACCCCGGTGGTGCGCTCCGACGGATCGGGTACGACCGCGCAGTTCACGACCTGGATGGACGACCAGTACCCGAGCATCTGGCGGCCGTACTTCGGCCAGTCCGGGCTGACGTCGTACTACCCGAAGAAGTCCGGCTCCCGGATGGTCAGCCAGGCCGGCTCGGACCAGGTGATGAACACGATCAAGGGGTTCGCCGGCAACGGGACCATCGGGTACGTCGAGTACTCCTACCCGGTCAACGCCGACTTCCCCGTGGTCAAGGTGCTCAACAAGGCCGGCTACTTCGTCGAGCCGACGCAGTACAACACCGCGGTCGCGCTGACCAAGGCGCGGATCAACATGAACCGGAGCAGCCAGCTCTACCTGACCCAGATCCTCGACGGCGTCTTCACCAACCCGGACCCGCGGGCGTACCCGATCTCGTCGTACTCCTACATGATCATCCCGACCGGCAAGGACGACCCGCGGATGACGACCGCGAAGCGGCAGACGCTCGCGGACTTCATGTACTACTCGCTCTGCGCGGGCCAGACCAAGGCCGGGCCCTACGGCTACTCGCCGCTGCCGCTGAACCTGGTGCAGGCCGGGTTCGACCAGATCGCCAAGCTGAAGAAGGCCGACTCCGGGGTCGACCTCACCGACCGCGACGTGCGCTCGTGCAACAACCCGACCTTCGACGGCAAGAACCTCAGCCGCAACGTGCTCGCGGACATCGCGCCGCAGCCGGCGGCCTGCGACAAGGTCGGCGCCGGCCCGTGCGGCACTGCCACCGGCACCAACCAGCCCAGCACCGACGGAGGCGGCACCGGCGGTGGCGGGAGCGACGGCACCGGCGGCGGTGGCGCTGGTGGCAACGGAGGGAACGGCGGTGGCGGCGGGCCTGGCGACGCGCCGGCCGCGATCGATCCGGAGACCGGCGCGGTCGTCGGCGACACCGGGGGTACGACGGGCGAGGCGGTCTACGCCAACCCGACCGAGCTGGTCGCCCAGCGCAGCGTGGACCGGACCGCGTTCGGGTGGCTGGCCGCGCTGGAGCTGCTGGCGCTGGTGCTGCTGCCCGGCTTCGTGATGGTCGCCCTGCGGCGCCGGCGGGTCTCGACCGGCTCGACCACCGGAAGGGGCCGGCCGTGAGGCGGCTGCTGGTCCTCGCCCTCCTCGCGGTCGGGCTGAGCGTGCCCGCGAGCGTGGCGGCCGCGCCGGCGACGACGAAGGCGAAGGCCGAGGGATGGAGCGAGACCAAGACGCTGACCCGGCAGTTCGTGAACGCCGACGGGTCGACGTACTCCTTCCCGAGCTACCGGGTCACGGTCTCGGCCGACCAGACCACGAACCTGCGTGGCCGGCAGCGGATCCTGATCAGCTGGAAGGGCGCGCAGCCCAGCGGCGGCCGGGCCAGCAACCCGTTCGGCGAGAACGGGCTCAACCAGGAGTACCCGGTCGTCATCATGCAGTGCCGCGGCACCGACGACCCGTCGCTGCCGCGGGCCAGGCAGGTGCGGCCCGAGACCTGCTGGACGGCGTCGGTCGCGCAGCGCTCGCAGATCACCCGCTCCGAGTCCGAGGCGGCCTGGCTGGAGGACCTCGACGCGAGCCCGGAGCAGAAGGTCCGGGTCTCGGGCATGGACCCGTTCCCGGGCACCGACGTCTGCCCGACCGCGGACATCGCGCCGTACGCCACGAAGCTGACGCCGTTCGAGGCCGCGAACAAGAAGGTGTACGCCGCGTGCGACGCCCAGAACATGCCGCCGGAGGCCGCCGTGGGCGCGGCCTTCCCGCCCGCCGAGATCGCGGCGTTCACCGACCTCGACGGCCGCGGCGAGGTGCAGTTCGAGGTGCGCAGCGACCTGGAGAACGAGTCGCTCGGCTGCAACGACAAGGTCGCCTGCTCGATCGTCGTCATCCCGATCGTCGGCCTCTCCTGCGACCAGCCCTCCTCGCCGATGATCCGCTCGGAGCAGGCCTGCCGCAAGGGCGGCCGGTTCGCGCCCGGCTCGAGCAACTTCGCCAACGAGGGCGTCGACCAGGCGGTGTCACCGGCGCTGTGGTGGTCGCCGTCGAACTGGAGGAACCGCTTCTCGATCCCGATCACCTTCGGCCTGCCGCCGGACACCTGCGACGTCCTCGACCCGCGGGCGCCGACCGGCTTCTACGGCTCCGAGCTGCTCGCCCAGGCGGCGCTGCAGTGGGCGCCGGCGTACTGCCTGAACAAGGACCGGTTCAAGTTCCAGCTCAACCAGATGTCCGACGAGGCCGGCTGGAACAACATGGAGGCCGGCATCGGCGTCGCCGCCGAGGTGTCCGCCGCGCGCGAGCAGCGGGGACCGAACCCGATCGGCTACGCGCCGACCGCGGTCACCGGATTCACCGTCGGCTTCCAGGTCGACCGGCCGGACAACGCCGGCGAGCTCACCGAGCTGAAGTTGAACGCCCGGCTGCTGGCCAAGCTGCTCACCCAGTCCTACCTGGGCTCCGACCTCGGCCGCGGGCACCCCGGCATCGGGGGCAACCCCCTGGCGATCATGAACGACCCCGAGTTCGTCAAGCTGAACCCGGGCCTCAGCCAGATCAGCCAGGAGGTCGGCGCGACCGTGCTGTCGCTGGCGAACCAGTCCGACGTGATCGAGCAGCTCACCGCCTACATCGCGCAGGACCGGGCCGCGATGGACTTCGTCCGCGGGAAGAAGGACCCGTGGGGGATGGTCGTCAACCCGAAGTACCGGGGCATCGACCTGCCGCGCGCGGACTGGCCGCTGCTGGACACCTACGTCCCGCAGACCGAGTCGGACTGCCGGCAGAAGAACCCGGGGGTCTACTTCTCCCAGATCGCCTCGCCGGTCACGACCATGCGCAAGATCGCCGAGGCGCTGCTCGACTCCTGGCCGAACGTCCAGACCCGCTGCGACTTCGACCCGGCGACCGGCGACTACAAGCTCGGGCGGATCGACCGGCAGTCCTTCGGCAGCCGGTTCATGCTCGGCATCGTCAGCCTCGGCGACGCCGCGCGCTACGGCCTGCGCGCGGCCGCGCTCGAGACCAAGCCCGGGCGGTACGTCGCGCCGACCGATCGCTCCCTGGCGGCCGCGGTCGGCCTGATGCGGCGCGAGCGGGCGCACCGGCCGTTCGCCCTCGACCAGGGCGACGTGCGCCGGGCCGGCAACGCCTACCCGGGCACGATGGTCGTCTACACCGCGGCCCGGCTGCAGAACCTGGCGAAGGAGGACGCGGCCAAGGTCGCCCAGTTCATCCGGATCTCGACCACCGAGGGCCAGCGCCCCGGCAGCGGCAACGGGCAGCTCCCGGCGGGCTACCTGCCGATCCGCAAGTCCGGGGCGACCGCGAAGCTCTTCGACGCCGCCCAGGAGACCGCGGCCGCCATCGAGGCGCAGCGCGAGCCGAAGCCGCCGACGGAGCCCGGCGGCCCGGGCGGCGGGGGCGATGGCACCGACGGCGGCGGCCCGCCTCCCGGCGTACCCGGCGGCGGCAAGCCCCCGAAGGACGGCGGGCCCTCGACCGCGCCGACCCCGCCGGCCGAGCCGGTCGCGATGCCGGCCACGCAGGCGGTCAGTTCGAGCCTGGCCGGCGGCCTGCTGCCGCTGCTGATCCTGCTCGGCGCGATCGGCTGCCTGGTCACCCTCGCCCTCCGCCTCGCCGGCCCGGTCGTCCGGAGGCGCCGATGACCGCCGTGCTGCCCGCCGTGGACCCCGCGCCCGTGCCCGAGCCGAAGAAGCGGAGGCAGCGGCGGCCGAAGCCGCCCCCGCCGCCCCCGGGCAAGTCCGACAACGCCGCGGCGGTGCTGTCCTCGGCGTTCACGATGGTCGCGATCGTCAGCCTCTGGATGGCCGCGCAGCTGCTCTTCCTCGGCTCGATCGAGCAGAGCCGCGCGCAGGACCTGCTCTACCAGGAGCTGCGGTACACGCTCGCCGGCCCGCCGGACAAGGCGCCGCCGCTCGGGCCGGTGGTGCCGGTCGGCGACCCGGTCGCGCTGCTCACCATCCCCGGCATCGACCTCGAGCAGGTGGTGGTCGAGGGCACGGCGTCCGGCGACCTGCTCGCCGGGCCCGGCCACCGGCGCGACACCCCGCTCCCCGGCCAGCAGGGCACGTCGGTCGTCTACGGCCGCGCGGCGACGTACGGCGGCCCGTTCGCGCGGATCACCGAGCTCCGGCCCGGCGACGAGATCGAGGTCGTCGGCGCCCAGGGAGGCAAGACCTTCACCGTCTCCGCGGTACGCCGCGCCGGCGACCCCCTCCCGCAGCCGGTCGCCGCGGGCGCCGCCCGGCTGACCCTGGTCACCGCCGAGGGCAGCGGCCGGCTCGGCGCGCTCACCCCCGACTCGGTCGTCTACGTCGACGCCGACGCGAAGAAGGGGTTCCCCGCTCCACCCGGCCGCCCGGCCGCGGTGCCCGATTCGGAGAAGGCCATGGCCGCGGACGGGGGCGCACTGCCGCTCCTCGCCCTCTGCCTGGCGCTGCTCCTGGCCACGACGCTCGGGGTCGTGGCTGCCCGTCAGCGATGGTCGGCAGTGCTCGTGTGGGTGGTCGCGGCCCCCCTCGTGATCGCACTGTCCTGGGTTGCCACGGACGTGGTGATGCGCCTGCTGCCCAACCTGATCTGACCGCTCGTCAGCAGTTCCAGTCGAAACAGCAGTACCCACACAGGAAGCGAAACCAGGATGTTTCTACGCAAGACGATCGCGAGCGTCGCGGCGGCCACACTGGTCGGCGGCGCCGTCGCCCTCACCGCCGCACCGGCGTTCGCGGAGTACGTTCCCCAGCCCGACGACACGACGTTCGCCCCGACCACCGCAGACCTGATCGGGGTCGGCTCGGACACCAGCCAGCGCGCGATCAAGCTGTTCGCGGACGCCTGGAACAACAGCGGCCAGGCGCCCGTCCGGATCGCGACGTTCGCCGCGTTCGGCGGCGGCGACATCCCGCTGCCCAGCGGGGTCATCCCGCGCCCGAACGGCTCCGGCCAGGGCAAGGGCCGCCTCTACGGCGACAACAACAACACCGACGTCGACTTCGCCCGCTCCTCCTCCGGGCCCAGCACCGCCGAGGTCCAGGCGGGCCTGCAGTTCTTCCCGTTCGCCCTCGACACGCTGGTGCTGGCCGTCTCCAACAACGTCCCCTCGAACGCGCCGACCAGCCTCACGCCGGCGCAGATCGTCGGCATCTACTCCGGCGAGATCACCAACTGGTCCGAGGTCGGCGGCCAGGCCGGCGTGATCGCGCCGAAGATTCCGCAGTCCGGATCCGGCACCCGCGGCTTCTTCACCGACCAGCTCAAGGCGATGAACGGCGGCGTCGCGGTCTCCCTCGGCGCCAACGTCGCCGAGGTGCAGGAGCACGACGACACCGACATCAAGGGCAACCCGAACGCGATCGCGCCGTTCTCGAAGGGTCGCGCCGGGCTCCTCGGCACCACGCTGCGGATCGAGCAGGGCTTCTCCGCCGACCGCGCGCTGTACAACGTCGTCCGGGGCGCCTCGCTGTCCGACCCGCTGATCCAGGCGGCGTTCGGCGAGGACGGCGCGCTGTGCTCGACCGAGGTGCGGCCGCTGATCGAGCAGGCCGGGTTCGAGCAGCTCGCCACCCCGGCGAACGGCGGCGTCTGCGGTGCGGCGACCCAGACCGCGACCACGAACTTCAAGGTCAACCAGCTGGTCGCGACCACCACCGCCCTCCAGGCGAGCAGCCCGAGGGGCAACGCGGTCACCCTGGTCGCGACCGTGTCCGGCTCGAGCGCCCCGCAGGGCTCGGTCGACTTCTTCGAGGGGGACCGGCAGGTCGCCAGCAACGTGCCGCTGGTCTCCGGCCGGGCCACCGCCAACGTCAGGGGCGTGGCCGTGGGCGAGCGCACCTACACCGCGGTGTTCGAGCCGGCCGAGGGCTTCGAGGGCTCGCAGGCCGAGGCGACCGTCGTCGTCAAGGCCGCCTCGAGGATCACCGAGACGTTCCCGGCCTCGGTGGCCAAGGGCGCCAAGGCCAAGGGCCTGGTCAAGGTGACCGCGACCGGCGCGAGCGCCACCGGCAAGGTGTCGATCCGGAAGGGCGCCAAGGTCCTCAAGACCGCGACCCTGAAGAACGGCAGCGCGAAGTTCACGCTCAAGCTGGCCAAGGGCCTCAACCGGCTCAAGGCCGTCTACGTCGGCAACGCGACCGTCGCCGGCGGCACCAAGTCCTTCACGATCCGGCGCAAGTGATCGCTCAGGACTGACCCACATGCGTCCCGCCGGCCCGCCCGCCTCCCCGGGCGGGCCGGCGCGGGCGCCGTACCGCCCTCCCAGCAAGGAACGCAGATGAGCACCGCCACCGAGAGCCCGACCCGGAACCCGACCCGCCTCGCCGAGCTCGAGGCGCGCGAGATCACCGCCTGGTTCGGCACCCACAAGGTGCTCGACCGGGTTTCGCTGACCATGCGGCCCGGCCGGATCACCGCGCTGATCGGCCCGTCCGGATGCGGCAAGTCGACGTTCCTGCGCATCCTCAACCGGATGCACGAGCTGGTGCCCTCGGCGCAGCTGGCCGGCGAGGTGCGGCTCGACGGCGAGGACATCTACCATCCCGACAAGCGGCTCATCGACGCCCGGCGCGCGATCGGGATGGTGTTCCAGAAGCCTAACCCGTTCCCGGCGATGTCGATCCGCGAGAACGTCCTCGCCGGCCTCAAGCTCACCGGCACCAAGGCGTCGCGCTCGGCCAGGGAGGAGCTGGTGGAGTCCTGCCTGCGCAAGGGCGGGCTCTGGGACGAGGTCAAGGACCGTCTCGACGCGCCCGGCGGCGGCCTCTCCGGCGGCCAGCAGCAGCGCCTGTGCATCGCCCGGTCGCTCGCGATCAGGCCGCGGGTGCTGCTCATGGATGAGCCGTGCTCGGCCCTCGACCCGACCTCGACCCGGGTCATCGAGGACACCATGACCGAGCTCGCCCGCGAGGTGACGATCGTGATCGTCACCCACAACATGCAGCAGGCCGCGCGGGTCTCCGACGAGTGCGCGTTCTTCCTCGCCTCCCAGGGCACTCCGGGCGTCATCGTCGAGCACGGGGATACTGGTGCCATGTTCCAGAACCCGCGCGACCCGCGGACCAGCGACTACGTGCACGGCCGCTTCGGATGACCCCTGCTCGCCTGATGGGGGGGCTGGGCGGTGCGCTGCTGGCCGTCGCGGGCCTCGGCTACCTCGCCTCTCAGACCGTGCTCGCCGCGCCGACCGCGGTCGTGGTCGACCGGCAGTACCTCCAGGCGCCCGCGCCGTCGCCGCAGGCCGGCCGCGAGGTGCGGCCCGGCCGGCCGGTCGGCCCGGCACAGGTCGACCCGCAGTGGGTCGCCGACACGGCCGCGAAGGCCGGCATCCCCGCGCCGGCGGTGCGCGCGTACGCCAACGCGCAGCTCAACGAGCCGCGCGGCTGCGACGTCGGCTGGACCACGCTCGCCGGGATCGGCTGGGTCGAGTCCCAGCACGGCACCCTCGGCGGCCGCACCCTCGGGGACGACGGCCGCTCCTCCACGCCGATCCTCGGACCCGCGCTCGACGGCACCGGCGGCTTCGCGGCGATCCCGGCCACCCCCGAGAGCACCGCGGTCACCGGCGACCCGGAGTGGGACCGGGCCGTGGGCCCGCTGCAGTTCATCTCCTCCACCTGGGCGACCTGGGGGGCCGACGGGGACCGCGACGGCACCGCCGACCCCAACGACCTCGACGACGCGGCGTACGCCGCCGCGCGCTATCTCTGCGCCGACGGCAACGACCTCACCACCGGCGCCGGCTGGGCGGACGCGGTCCTCTCCTACAACCACGACCGGTCCTACGTCGACGACGTCTACGCCGCCGCCAGGGCCTACGCCGACCGCACCGGCGACTGACGTTGAGTTGGGCGGGACTCGCCGTTGAGTTGGGTCAAAGTTCGGGACGGAGGCCCAACTCGACGGGGACTTTGGCCCAACTCGACGGGGACGGAGGCCCGGAACCGCCCGGCCGGCGCCGACGTCCCACCGCCATGCTCGACCGACGCGCCGTGCTGCGCACCGCCGCCCTGGCCGGGGTCGCCGGCCCTCTCCTCGCCGCGTGCGGCTCCGAGCGCACCGGCGGCGCGGCCCTTCGCACCAGCGAGCTGGTCTCGTCCTCCGCGGCCCGGTCACCGGGCGACCCCGGCGCGGTGCGCACCGCGGTGGGCTCCATGTGGGCGGTGGCCTCCGGCCTCTGGGAGCAGTCGGCCGGCGATCCCGGCAACGTGGCGCTGTCGCCGTACTCCCTCGTGGCCGCGCTCGCGATGACCGTCAACGGCGCCGCGGGGGCGACCCGCCAAGAGATGCTCGACGTCCTCGCGGTCGGCTCGGAGGACCGGCTCAACGGCGGGCTCAACGCGCTGACCCGGCGGCTCGGCCGGCTGGCCCGCGGGAAGGTCGCGCTGGAGGCCGCCAACCAGCTCTTCGGGCAGCGGGGCGTCGAGTGGGAGCGGGACTTCCTCGACGTGCTCGCGCGGGAGTACGGCACCGGCCTGCGCACCGTGGACTTCGAGCGCGCCACGGAGGAGTCCCGGGCGGTGGTCAACGCCTGGACCGCCGAGCGCACCCGCGACCGGATCCCGGAGCTGCTGCCGCGCGGCTCCGTCGACACGCTCACCCGGCTGGTGCTGGTCGACGCGCTCTACTTCAAGGCGCCCTGGCTCGAGCCGTTCGCGAAGCCGCTCACGACCGACGACCCGTTCCGGCTCGCCGACGGCAGCACCGTCGACGTGCCGACGATGCACGGGCTGGTGTCGGGCGGGTACGCCGCGGGCGACGGCTGGGCCGCGGCCTCGGTGCCCTTCGCCGGCCGCGAGCTCGCGCTGACGGTGGTGCTCCCCGAGCGCGACCGGCCGCTGGACGTCGCCGCGCTCCCCGCCGTACTGGCCGCGCTGTCGCCGGAGACCGTCGACCTCGCGCTCCCGCGCTGGACCTTCCGCAGCGAGCTGGCGCTCGGCGGCGCGCTCGCCCGGCTCGGCATGCCCTCGGCGTTCGACGAGGCTCGGGCGGACTTCACCCGGATGGCCGCGACCGAGCCGCTGCTCATCGACGACGTCTACCACCAGGTCTTCGTCGCCGTCGACGAGCGGGGCGCCGAGGCGGCCGCGGCCACGGCGGTCGTCGTCGGGCTGGAGTCGGCGCCCGTGGCCGGGCAGACGCTGGTGGTCGACCGGCCCTTCCACTTCGTCATCCACGACGTCGACCACGGCACGCCGCTCTTCACCGGCCGGGTCGACGACCCACGCGGCTGACAAGGTGTCGGCGGGCGCCCGTAGAATCCGACCCGTCACGCCCCCTGCCGGTCCCCGGTCGGGGGCTGCCGTGCTGCTCGAAGGGATCGATGTGCACCTCTCCGGCCATCTGTCCGGCCTGGCCGACGCCGTCCTCGCCGACCCCACGCTGGCGGAGGCGCTGGCCGACGCCC
This sequence comes from Nocardioides hungaricus, assembly GCF_054782915.1. NCBI lineage: Bacteria > Bacillati > Actinomycetota > Actinomycetes > Propionibacteriales > Nocardioidaceae > Nocardioides > Nocardioides hungaricus. Next base: position 249,088 of record NZ_BAAGRO010000020.1, read on the forward strand.
GCGACGGGGCCGTGCGGGCGCTCGACCTCACCGGGCCCGAGGCGATCCGACCGTACGCCGTGGCGGGGCTGGTCCGCGCGGGCCGCACCGTGCTCGCGGTGACCGCCACCTCCCGCGAGGCCGAGGACCTGGTCGCGGCGCTGGGCGACCTGGTCGACCCCGCCCTGGTCGCCTACTACCCGAGCTGGGAGACGCTGCCGCACGAGCGGCTCAGCCCGCGCAGCGACACCGTCGGCCGGCGGCTCGCGGTGCTGCGCCGGCTGCGCCACCCGGGCGGCGACGCCGGCAACGGCCCGCTGCAGGTCGTGGTCGCGCCGGTGCGCTCGGTGCTCCAGCCGCAGGTCAAGGGGCTCGGCGACCTCGAGCCGGTCGAGCTCGCGCCCGGCGCCAGCGCCCCGCTCGAGGACGTCGTCGGCCGGCTCGCCGCGGCGGCGTACTCCCGTGTCGACCTGGTCGAGAAGCGCGGCGAGTTCGCGGTGCGCGGCGGCATCGTCGACGTCTTCCCGCCGACCGAGGAGCACCCGCTGCGCGTGGAGTTCTGGGGCGACGACGTCGAGGAGATCCGGTCGTTCTCGGTCGCCGACCAGCGCACCCTGGAGAAGGCCGAACGGCTGTGGGCGCCGCCGTGCCGCGAGCTGCTGCTCACCGACGAGGTGCGCGCGCGGGCGGCCGAGCTGGGCCGGCAGCACCCGCAGCTGCTCGAGCTCACCGACAAGATCGCGGCCGGCATCGCGGTCGAGGGCATGGAGTCCCTCGCGCCGGTGCTCGTCGACGAGATGGAGCTGCTCGTCGACCTGATGCCCGACGACACCCATGTGCTGGTGCTCGACCCCGAGCGCGCCCGCACCCGCGCCCACGACCTGGTCGCGACCAGCGAGGAGTTCCTCGGCGCGAGCTGGGCGGCCGCCGCGGGCGGGGGTACGGCGCCGGTCGACCTCGGCTCGGCGTCGTACCGCGAGATCGGCGACGTCCGCCTCCGCGCGCTCGACCAGGGCAAGCCGTGGTGGACCGTCAGCCCGTTCGGCCTCGACGCCGGCGACGACACGCGAGTCCTCGCCGCCGGTCCGGCCGAGGCCTACCGCGGCGAGATCGAGCGCGCCATCGGCGACATCGACCGCTGGCGCCGCGACGGCTACCGCGTCGTCGTGCTGCACGCCGGCCACGGGCCGGCGGAGCGGATGCGCGAGGTGCTGGCCGAGCACGACGTGCCGGCGCGTCTGGTCGACGAGCTGCCCGACGTGGACTCCGTGACCACGGACGTCGTGACCGTCTGCTGCGGCTCGATGTCCCACGGCCTCGTCGACGACCGCAACCGGCTGGTCGTCCTCACCGGCGAGGACCTCTCCGGCCAGCGGGCCTCCACCCGCGACATGCGCCGGATGCCGGCGCGCCGCAAGCGCCAGATCGACCCGCTGGAGCTGTCGGCCGGCGACCACGTCGTGCACGAGCAGCACGGCGTCGGGCGCTTCGTGGAGATGAGGCAGCGCGAGGTCGGCGGCGCGGTGCGGGAGTACCTCGTCCTCGAGTACGGCGCCGGCAAGCGCGGCGGCCCGCCGGACCGGCTCTACGTCCCGGCCGACGCGCTCGACCAGGTCACCCGCTACGTCGGCGGCGAGCAGCCCTCGCTCGACCGGCTCGGCGGCGCCGACTGGACCAAGCGCAAGAACCGGGCGCGCAAGGCGGTCCGCGAGATCGCCGCCGAGCTGATCAAGCTGTACGCCGCCCGGCAGGCCACGCGGGGCCACGCGTTCGGCCCCGACACCCCCTGGCAGCGCGAGCTGGAGGACGCGTTCCCGTTCCAGGAGACCCCCGACCAGCTGGGCACGGTCGACGAGGTCAAGGGCGACATGATGCGCCAGGTGCCGATGGACCGGCTGGTCTGCGGCGACGTGGGCTACGGCAAGACCGAGATCGCGGTGCGGGCGGCGTTCAAGGCGGTCCAGGACGGCAAGCAGGTGGCGGTGCTGGTGCCGACGACGCTGCTCGTCACCCAGCACCTCAGCACGTTCGGCGAGCGGATGAGCGGCTTCCCCGTCGTACTCAAGGGGCTGAGCCGGTTCCAGACCGACGCCGAGGCGCGCGAGGTGATCGCGGGGCTGGCCGAGGGGTCGGTGGACATCGTGGTCGGCACCCACCGGCTGCTCAACCCCGACATCCGCATGAAGGACCTCGGCCTGATCGTCGTCGACGAGGAGCAGCGCTTCGGCGTCGAGCACAAGGAGCAGATGAAGCGGCTCCGCACCTCCGTCGACGTGCTGTCGATGTCCGCGACGCCGATCCCGCGCACGCTGGAGATGGCGATCACCGGCATCCGCGAGATGTCCACGATCACCACGCCGCCCGAGGAGCGGCACCCGGTGCTGACCTACGTCGGCGGCTACGAGGACCGGCAGGTGGTCGCCGCCGTACGCCGCGAGCTGCTGCGCGAGGGCCAGGTGTTCTACATCCACAACCGGGTCAGCTCGATCGAGAAGGCCGCGGCCCGGATCCGGGAGCTGGTGCCCGAGGCGCGGGTCGCGACCGCGCACGGCCAGATGGGGGAGCACCAGCTCGAGCAGGTGATGCTGGACTTCTGGGAGAAGCGCTTCGACGTGCTCGTGTGCACCACGATCGTCGAGTCCGGCCTGGACGTCTCCAACGCCAACACGATGATCATCGAGCGGTCCGACACCCTCGGGCTGAGCCAGCTCCACCAGCTGCGCGGCCGCGTGGGCCGCAGCAGGGAGCGGGCCTACGCCTACTTCCTCTACCCGGCCGAGAAGCCGCTGACCGAGACCGCGCACGAGCGGCTCGCCACGCTGGCCCAGCACTCCGACCTCGGCGGCGGCATGGCGATCGCGATGAAGGACCTCGAGATCCGCGGCGCCGGCAACCTGCTCGGCGGCGAGCAGTCCGGCCACATCGCCGACGTCGGGTTCGACCTCTACGTCCGGCTGGTCGGCGAGGCCGTGCACGAGTTCAAGGGCGAGGGCGAGCCGGAGCTCGACGAGGTCCGCATCGAGCTGCCGGTGGACGCGCACCTGCCGCACGGCTACATCCCGAGCGAGCGGCTGCGGCTGGAGATGTACAAGCGGCTCGCCGAGGTGCGCTCCGACGAGGACGTCGACCTCATCGACGAGGAGCTCCTGGACCGGTACGGCGAGCCGCCCGTCGAGGTGGTCTCGCTGCTGCTCGTGGCGCGGTTCCGCGCCCGGGCGCGCCGAGCCGGCGTCGGCGAGGTCACGATCGCGGGCCGCAACGTGCGGTTCGCGCCGGTCGACCTGCCCGACTCGCGGGTGGTCCGGCTGAACCGGCTCTACCCGAAGTCGATCGTCAAGGCGCCCGTGCGGACCGTGCTCGTGCCCCGCCCGGGCACCCCGGGGGCCACCGGCCGGCCGCTGACGGGCATCGCCCTGCTTGAATGGGCCCGGCAGGTGATCGACACCGTCCTCGACCCCGTGTCCGAATCGAAGGAGAGCACGTGATCCGCACCCGGAGCCTCGTCGGCCTGGCCCTCGCCTCGACCGTGCTGCTCACCGGCTGCTCTGCCACCGGTGGGGCCTCGGGGTGGAACCTCGGTGTGGCCGCGCGAGTCGGCGATCAGACGATCTCGCTGGCCGAGGTCCAGGACACCGCCTCGACGTACTGCTCCGCGATCGAGACCCAGCTCCAGGAGGGGCAGGTGGTCGCGAACTCGGTCGTCGCCTCGCAGGTGGCCGGGTCGCTGGCGCTGCGCGCGGCCGCCGAGCAGTACGCCGCGCTCGAGGGCGCCGAGCCGGACGCGGCCTACGACGACCAGGCGAGCTCGCTGGAGCAGGCGATCGCGGGGCTCTCCGACGACCAGCAGGAGGCGGTGCGGGCCGTGAACCTGGCCCAGCCCTACGCCGCCGCGATCCAGCTGGCCGTCGGCCGGCAGCTCGTCGGCGGCGGCGACGGGAAGGCCGCGCAGAAGGCAGCGCAGGCGGCCGGCCAGAAGGCGTTCGCGGACTGGCTCGCCGGCCAGGAGGTGCGGATCGACCCGCGGTACTCCGCCGGCATCGGCGACGGCAGCCTCGCGCGGGTCGACACCCAGGTCTCCTACCCCGTGAGCGCGACCGCGAAGGCGGCGGCGCCGGGCGGGTCCGGCCAGAGCGACGCGGCGGGGCTCCCCCCGAGCCAGCGCTGCGGTGGCTGATCCCGCGTCCGGCGAACCACTCCTCGAGTTCCTCGAGGTGATGCGGCGGCTGCGCGCCGAGTGCGCGTGGAAGGCCGGCCAGACCCACCGGTCGCTGGCCCGCTACCTCCTCGAGGAGACCCACGAGACCCTCGAGGCGATCGACACCGGCGACCGGACCGGCGACTGGGGGCACCTGCGCGAGGAGCTCGGCGACCTGCTGCTCCAGGTCTACTTCCACGCGGTCATCGCCGAGGAGAGCGGCGAGTTCACGATCGACGACGTCGCCGCCGACGTCGCCGCCAAGATGCACCGCCGCAACCCGCACGTCTTCGGCTCAGCACCGGGCGGGTCGCCCGCGGAGATCAACGAGGCGTGGGAGCACATCAAGGCCACCGAGAAGCAGCGCACGTCGGTCACCGACGGACTGCCGCCCGGCCTGTCCGCGCTGTTGTACGCCGACAAGGTGCTCGACCGCCTCGAGCGGTCCGGCCGCCCGGCGGCTCCGCCCGGTGACGGTCTCGGCGACCGCCTGCTCGCCCTCGTCGCCGAGGCAGGGGTCGACGGTGAGCAGGCGCTAGGCGACGCCGTCCGCCGGCTCCTCTGGGCCTCAGGCTCAGGTCAGGAGAGCGCCAGCTCAGGTCAGGAGAGCGCCAGCCCGGCGCCCCAGTAGCCGGTGACGGTCGTCGCGACGTCGAGACCGGCGGTGACCTCCGCGCTCACCACGATGATGGCCTGGGTCTGGTTGGTGACGGGGATGCTCAGCCCGGTCGTCGCGCAGCTGCCGATGGTCCCGGTCGCGACGATGCCCGTGAGCGGCGGAGCCAGGGTGCACGTCGCTCCGGGGACCGGGGTGAAGGTGTTGTCCGGGGTCGGGGCGGTCCACAGCTGCACGTTGAGCGTGAGGGTGGACCCGACCAGGGCCAGTGCGTTCGCGGACGTGAAGTAGCCGTTGATGCCGGTGATGATGCGGTTGCGTGTGATCGGCTGGGCCAGCCCCGCGGCATTGCTGTTGGTGGTGTCGACGACGCCACCCAGCGTCGTGACGCCGCTGACCGAGCCGGCGCCGCTGATCGGCAGCACCGCCACGGTGTTGTTGAAGCCGCCGAGGGCGGTCGTGACGGCCGCGGCCGTGCCGCTGCTGCTGGAGAGCATCGCGCCGGATCCGGTCGCGCCGGTGGGTCCGTCGGCGCCTGCGGCTCCGGTCGCTCCGGTGGGTCCGGTAGCCCCGGTCGCGCCGTCGGCGCCCGTCGCTCCGGTGGGTCCGGTCATGCCGATCGCGCCAGCGGATCCGGTGGCTCCGGTCAGGCCGTCGGCACCGGTCGCGCCCGTGGCCCCGGTCGGGCCGGTGGCACCGGTCATGCCGATCGCGCCGTCGGCGCCCGTCGCCCCGGTCGCGCCGGCAGCGCCCGTGGCCCCGGTCGCGCCGTCGGCGCCCGTCGCTCCGGTGGCACCCGCGGCGCCGGTGGCACCCGCGGCGCCGGTGGCGCCCGTCGCTCCGTTCGCACCCGGTGCCCCGGTCGCCCCGGTGGCGCCATCAGCTCCCGCGGCCCCCGTCGCTCCGGTGGCACCCGTGGCACCAGTAGCGCCGGTCGCGCCCTGGGCACCGCTCGGACCCGCCGGGCCCTGCTTCTTCCAGCGGATGAAGCGCTCGCCCGGCCGGCAGTCGCTCGGAGTGCCGTGGAGGATGCGCAGGTCACCGGTCCGCTTGTTGAAGCACGCGGTGATCGAGTCGTGTCGTCCGGGGGAGGCGGCGACGGCCCCGGCCTGGCCGATGCCGGCCGTGAGGGCGAGCGTCGCGAGCGAGATCGTTACCAGGCCCCGGGAGCGCGAGAAGGCGGTCACGGCGGCAGCCTAGGGGGCCGCCGTGACCGGCGCCTAGATTCCCGCTCTCGGTGACTAGACCGCGGTTGCGGCCCGCGCGAGCCCGTGGAGCGGCATGATGTGCCGGGTGCCGCCGCCTCGAGGTCCGACCGCGCTGCTGCCGGCCGTGCCCGCCGCCGTGGTCGCCTGGGTGGTCGCCGCCGCGGCGCTGTCCCCGCGGGACGCCCTGGCCGGCGTGCACAGCTACACCGGCACCGGGTACGACGACGGGGTCTACCTCGGCGCGTCGGTCCGGCTCCTGCACGGTCAGCTCCCGTACCTCGACTACGACCTGCTCCACCCGCCGGCCGTCGTCTGGATGGGCCTGCCGTTCGCGGCGCTCGGCGAGCTCACGAGCGGCTCGGTGGCGCTCGCGGCGGTCCGGGTGCTGACCGTCCTGGCCGCCGGGGTGAACGTGCTTCTCGCCGGCGCGGTCGTTCGCAGCGGCGGACGCCTCGCGGTGTTCACGACCGCGAGCCTCTTCGCGTTGATGCCGGCGTCGTACGCCGCCACGCAGACCCTGCTGCTCGAGCCGTACGTCGTGCTGTTCGCCCTGGCCGGGCTCGCGGTCCTCGGCACCGCCGGCGGCGGGCTCGCGCCGCGGCGACGGGTGCTGCTCGCCGGCGCCCTCGTGGGGCTGGCCGTGGCGTTCAAGCTGTTCGGCGTCCTGGTCGCGGTCGCCGTCCTCCTCGGCCTGCTGCCGCGCTGGCGGGACCTGCGGGACTGGTGCCTCGGGCTGCTGGCCGGGTTCGCGCTGCCGACGCTGCCGCTGGCGCTGCTCGCGCCGGCGACGTTCGTCCGCGACGTGGTCCTGGTCCAGCTCGGCCGCGAGGACGGCGACCGCGGGGCCGGCCTCCGCGACCGGCTGGCGGTGGTCCTCGGCCTCGACATCGCGCCCGTCCCGACCGACCGGGCCGCGTGGATGCTGGCAGCGGCCGTCGCGGTCGCACTGGGCGGCCTCGGCGTCCGGCTCTGGCGGCGCCGGCTCACCCGCATGCATGCGATCGCGGCCGTCGCCGGCGCGGCCGTGTTCGCCGGCATGGCGCAGCAGCGGCAGTTCTTCGACCACTACGCCTACGTCGTGGTCGCGTTCGTCGCGCTCCCGGTCGGGTGGGGCGCCGCCGTCCTGGTCGACACCCTCGCCGGCGCCGCCCGCCTGCGCCGGCTCCCGCTCGTCGTCGTGGCCGCGGTCGTCGCCGGCGGCGCGCTGCTGGTCCCCGGTGCCGTCGACCGGTCGCGCGCGTACACCGGCGAGAGCGCGGACCCGGCGGCACTCGTCCGCCGCTACGTCCCGAGCGGGTCCTGCGTGGTCTCCGACCTCACCACGGTGCTGCTGGTGTCGGACCGGCTCGACGCCCCGCGCTCGTGCGACGTGCCGCTGGACCCGTTCGGCGCCTGGTTCGTCGGCAACGACCTGGCGCCGCCGACCTCGCCGCCGCCGTACCGGGACGAGTTCGTCGGCCAGTGGGCCACCTGGCTGCGCCAGGCCGACTACGTGGTGCTGTCGGTCCCACGGAGCAACTACGTGCCGTGGACCCCGGAGCTCCTCGGCTGGTTCGACCGCAGCTACGTCCTGGTCGGCAGCGGACCGCGGACCTACGTCTACTACCGGCTGCCGGGCTGACCTCAGTACGTGTTGAGAGAGGGTCATGGCCTGCTGCGCGCCGCCCCGGCACGCACCTGGACCGCGTTGTCGTCGGTCGCCGGCCGTCCCGCCTCCCTCCTCCGCCTTGCCAGGCACGCACCGGATACGACGCTCGCGACGGCCGACCCCTTCCCAACACGTACTCAGTCGTACGACGGCGCCTCGACGTCGGCCATCGCCGGGTCGAGCGCCACGCCCTTGCCGAGGAACTGCGCGCCCTCGTCCTGCTGGCCGAGGTCGACCAGCGCGAACCCGAGGCGCATGTACGCGGCGGCCATCTTCGGGTCGGCGGCGACCGCGCGCCGGTACAGCTCGACGGCCTGCTCGAGGTCGGCGGGCTCGGTGAGGATGCCCTTGTTGAACAGGGCCGGGGCGAACGCGTCGTCACTCGCGATCGCCTTGTCGTACCGCCGCATCGCGGTCTTGGCGTCGCCGGCCTGCTGCGCGATCACCCCGAGGTTGAAGTGGGCGTACTTGTTGTCGGGGTCGACGTCGAGGACCTTCGCGAAGGTCGCCTTCGCGCCGGCCGTGTCCCCGCTCCCGAGCTGATCGAGGCCCTGCTGCACGAGTGCGTCCGCGGCGGCCGCCTGGGACGACGCGACGGCCGCGGCGTCCTTCTTCGAGTCGTCGCCACTGCACCCCGCGACGGTGGTGAGGGTCAGGAGGAGCGCGGCGACGGCGCTGAGGAGGCGGGCAGACTTCGACACGACGGACAGTCTGACATCAACACGCCCTAGGCTTCCGCGCATGCCGAGCGTCGGTCTGCACATGATCGTCAAGGACGAGGCACCCGTCATCGAGCGGTGCCTGCGCAGCGTCCGTCCGCACGTCGACTGGTGGGTCGTCAGCGACACCGGCTCCACGGACGGCACCCAGGACCTGGTCCGTCGCGCGATGGCCGGCGTCCCCGGCCTGCTCATCGAGCGGCCGTGGGTCTCCTTCGGCCACAACCGCAACGAGGCTCTCGCGGCCGCGCGCTCCCTCGACGCCGCCCGCCCCGACGACTACGTGCTCTGGATCGACGCCGACGACGAGGTCGGCCACGCGCCGGCCGCCTGGCCGGAGCTGACCGCCGACGGCTACCTGCTGGAGGTCCGGTACGGCGCCACCCGGTTCCGCCGGCTGCACCTGGTCCGGCTGGGCCGGCCGTGGCGCTGGACGGGCGCGGTCCACGAGCACCTCGACCTGCCCGGCGCGTCCGTCGCGGCCATCGACGCGCCGGTGGTCGTGCAGCACCACGACGGCGCGCGCTCGCGGGACCCGGAGACCTACCTGAAGGACGCCGCGCTGCTGGAGGCCGAGCTGCGCGCACGGCCCGGCGACCCGCGCACGCAGTTCTACCTCGCCCAGTCCTGGCGCGACGCCGGCGAGCTCGAGCCGGCGCTGGCGGCCTACCGGGTCCGGGCCGCCAACCCGGCCGGCTGGGACCAGGAGCAGTGGTACGCGCGGTTCCAGGTCGCCGTCCTCCTCGAGCGCCTCGGCGCGCCGGCCGAGCAGGTCGCGGAGGCCTACCTGGCGGCGTACCAGTCCGGCCCCGCCCGGGCGGAGCCGCTGGTCGAGCTGGCCCGGTTCGAGCGCGGCCGCGAGCGCTTCGACGTCGCGCTGCTCTACGCCCGGGCGGCGACGAAGATCCCGGCGCCGCCGGCCGACGCGCTGTTCGTGGACGCCGACGCCCACACCTGGCGGGCCTGGGACGAGGTCGCGATCAGCAGCTACTGGGCGGGTCGGTACGCCGATGGCGTGATCGCGGCGCAGCAGGCGCTGGCGGTGCGGCCCGACGACCCGCGGTTGCGCGAGAACCTCGCCTTCTGCCAGGACCGGCTGGGCGCGCCGTAGGCACGGCTGATCTAGTGTCGTCCCCGTGGCTCGGGTGCTGATCGTCGAGGACGACTCCGACGTGCGCGACTGGATCGCGCACTGCCTGCTGCGGGAGGGGCACGAGCTGCGCGGCGTGCCGGACGGCGCGCGGGCGCGCGGCCTGCCGGCGGCCGAGCCGGACTACCGGCCCGACCTGGTGCTGATGGACTACACGCTCCCCGACACCGACGGCGTGACGCTCCTCGGCGAGCTGGCGGCCGACTGGCCCGACGTACCCGCCGTGTTCGTGACCGTGCAGTGGACCGGGCAGGTCATCGACCGGATCGAGCGCACCGGCCACGAACGGGTCGCGAAGCCGTTCGACGCCGACGACCTGCGCGCCGCCGTACGGCGAGCGCTCGGGGCCTGAGCCCTGATCCACCGACTGTGAACGTGTGGTGCTGACTTCAGCGGTCACGAGCCGGGTTGATGGT